>CAKKST010000388.1 GCA_919903585.1 Nitrospiria bacterium
GATAATCTCTTCAAGCTTTTGTTTTTTTAAATTCAACTCTGTGGGTTTTGCGTAATCAAGAAGCTCTGTGACGACCCTGTTTAGCCTGTCAATTTCTTTAATCATAATATCTGCATAAGCTGCGTCCTTTTTAGATTTGAATCTTGATTTGAAATACTGGGCAAAGCCCTTTATGGAGCTTAATGGGTTTCTTATCTCATGGGCAATGCTCGCTGCGATCCTTCCTACTGCCACAAAACCCTCTGTCTTTCTTACCTTCTCCTTGATTTCTGCAAGCGCTGTATTTACCAAATAATAGTTCTGTAATAAAAAGACAAAATATATGGCGCCTGTTGCGAGTATTAGTAATGTTAGGGCAATAATAATTGCCCTCTTCCTTTCGCCCTTTTGTATCTGCTCAAGCTCTGCCATCGTCAGGCCGACAATTATTATCCTGTCTTTGAAGACCTCCTGCGGGATATCCCGGCCCATTATCTTCCTGTGCATATCCATCATCCCGCGCATCCTGCCTGCTAAATTCAGGGGCTTGAATGCCTTTGCAATTTCGTAGACCCTGCCGATTTTTGCATTGTCAGTTATCCTTGTAGCAGCGCCGCCATTTTTGATAAGTTCACTTATATTTATCCACACAAAGGGATTTGTCTGCTCTTCGCCTGTCTTTATAATCACCTCTCCATTTTCATCCATTAAAAGGATATAGGCAATATCAGGCTCCTGCGAGTTCTCTTCAAGCTGGAGTTTAAGCTGTTCCCTGCTTATCTCCATCATCATGCCTGTGCGGAGGCTCGCCTCAAGCGAGCGTATGAGGGTGATTCCCTCCCTATAAAGGGCATCAGTTATCCGTTTTTCTTCCCTTTTAATATCCTTGTATGAAAGGCCGACAATAAGGATGGCAATGATAAAGGCAGAGGCAATAATGGCAATGGCAGGAAGGGGAATATTTTTTATTCTCATTACTTTTCTTTCCACCAGATTACCGCGCTTCTCTTTTTATCTACGAAGATGTACCCGCCATTCTGTTTTTTTAGGCGATTTATGAGAAAGTCATGGAGAAACCCATCAAACTCCTCTGTCTCAAGTCCCATATACTCCTTCCAGAAGTCTACAGCCTCGTCTAAATCATCAAATGGCTGGTCAAAGTTGTATTCAATTATATTTACATTTGCATATATCCCCTGCTCATGAAACCTGATATAGGAGTCAAGATAGTCAACCTTCTTTTGATATTCCTTTTTAAAAATTATTGGATATAATTCCTTATAGAAAAATTTATCCTTATTGGGGTTTACATTTTGTATATGAAAGATATATCTCCCGAGACCTCTTATCTGCTCTAAAAATCCTGGTGCGTCAACAACAAAGGAAGGAAGATTAGCGCAAATGATAATATCATGCTCCCCAACATCGGCCTCATCCCACGGCAGTTCAATAATGTTTAAATTTCCCAATCCCTGAAGGGCTGCCTCTTCCTTCAATACCTTTACCATAGCAGGTGCTGGTTCAACTGCAGTAACCTTTTTTAGCCTCTTTGCAAGCGGCAGCGCCAATGCGCCTGTGCCTGCGCCAATATCAAGGGCGCTTTTACATTCCTTTAATATCGGCTCCATTACAGCAATTACCTTATCAGGGTAATCGCTTATCCTCTGCGCCTTTCTGAACCATTCCGCCCGTCTTTCACTCCATTTTATCTTCGTTATATTATTTGCTTTCATAAACCTTGTTTTTATTATTAAAAAAAGAACCTGTTTTTATTTGAAATCCAAGAGCTCTTTTAGGGCTTTTTCCATTGAGAGAAGGTCTTTGGAAGTAAGTCTACCTAACCGTTTTAACACGAGCGCCTGTTCAATAGTTGATATAGCTGGTTTGATTGCTGATGGCTTTAATAAGCCTGCCTCCTTCCAGTTCTCTATCAAACATTCGCCTGCGCTATAAGTTTTTCCTGTCTGGCTTGTAATTGCCATAATAACAATGTCAGAAGAGATATTATTATAAGCGTTAGAGCTTATAATAACCGCAGGCCGTTTTTTGATGGTAGTTTGATCACTAAAAGGGAAGGGGACAAGAATAACAGCACCTTTTTCATAAGGTGTCATATACGGCATCCTCCTCATTGTCCCAGATTTTTTGGAACGATGGGGTTGACAAAGACTGTGATGCCTTGGCAAGATCTTTTATTTCACTCTTGTTTTCTAAAAACATGACAAAATCATAAACCTCATTAGCAAGATTTTCTGGCAGTCTGTCTATCTCTTTCTTTATCATCTCTTTGACTGACATTGTTATCCTCCTCTGCCCCTGTTATTATTAATTATATCTTCATATTTAAGATATAGCAAACAATTTTTTAATTATACCTTTCCGTCCTTTGTCATCACCAGCGCCAGCACCTCTTTTGCCGTATCCTCTACAGACTTGCCTGTAACATCAAGGATGGGCCAGCGATGGTTTCTGCCGAATAACTCATGGGCATATTTAAGCTCTTCCTTTATATTTGTTATATCTGCATAGCTTGATTGTAGGCCTTCCTTTATATTTTTTAATCTTGCCTCCCTTATTTTTGTAAGCCTTTCAGGGTCAATTGTCATGCCTACAATTTTCCGCTGGTCAATTTTGTATAGCTCATGCGGCGGCTCCACGCCGAGGGCAATTGGTATATTTGCCACCTTCCATCCCTTATGCGCAAGAAATACAGAAAGCGGTGTCTTTGATGTCCGCGACACACCAACAAGGACTATATCTGCCTTATCCAAATCGTGCAGTTCCCTGCCGTCATCATGCTTTACTGTAAACTCTATAGCTTCTATACGATTAAAATATTCTTCATCTAATTGATGCAGAATGCCAGGTATTGCCATTGGAGGTTTTTTAAGATATTTGGCAAGGGTATAGAGAAGGGAGCCGATCAGATCTACGGTCTGCACCTTATGAGCCTTGCCCTCTGCAAATATTTTTTCTCTTATTCTTTCAGAGACAATAGTGTGCACAATAAGCGCATGTTTTTTTGCAGCCTCATTAACAACAGCCTTTATCTGCCTTACTGACCTGATATCACTGCAGCGCGTGACAGTAATATCCTCATCCTGAAACTGAAATAACGCTGCCCTTACCATCCTGTCTGCTGTCTCGCCTGTTGCATCAGAGACAATAAAGATATGATGCCCCTTTTCTTTTGCCATATTCTTATAATAGCCCAATTTCAGGAGAAAATCAATTTTCTTGCAATGGCTGGAAAAAAAATATAGAATCTGTTATCAGGCTTTTACCGGCTTTATGTTAAATTTAGCACTAATAGTTAAAATTGAAAGATGGACAGCGAAAATAATTCAGTGGTTGGCAATTTAGAAGCTAATGAAAGGATAATTAAATGCAATATAAACACGCACTTGTATTAAACCCATACGCTAAAGAATACGCTGATACAATGGATTTCTTTCCGC
>CAKKST010000389.1 GCA_919903585.1 Nitrospiria bacterium
AATATCTGTGAAAATAGAAATAAAAATACCCCTGTTGTTATTGCAGAGTCTGCAACATTAAAAGCAGGCCAGTGGTATTGATGAAAATAAAAATCAAGAAAGTCTGTTACTGCGCCGTGCCTTATCCTGTCAATCAGATTGCCGATGCTTCCGCCAAGAAGAAGCGCAAATGCAATAAGAGAAACATAATCGTTCTTTTCTGTTTTATAAAAAAGAAAACCGATTATGCCTATTGCAATAACAGAGACAATAATAAAGAAAGGCGCTGTAAAGACCGCTGGCTTGTCAGCCAAAAAACTGAATGCAGCGCCTTTGTTAAGCACATAAGTAATATCAAAGAGTCCATCTATAACCTTTATTGATTGATGCAGCTTCATGGACTTTTGTATATAGAACTTTGTGAGCTGGTCTAAGACAATTACAGGGAGCGTTATAATCAGGATAATAATATATTTTATATTCATCTAAGCTATTTTTTACCCCTCACCCTAACCCTCTCCCGCAAGGGGAGAGGGGAAAAAGGTTGCTCTCTCATAAGCAGAGAGAAAACACAAGAGTAACCGCTCCCACTTAATGGAGTCTGTTATTACCCCCTCCCTTGACGGGAGGGGGTAAGGGGGAGGGTGGCCTCTTTGGTCTTTCTGATGATTTCTTCCTCCATTCAGCAGGCCTTATTACAAAGGAGGAGATAAGGGCAATAACCCTTGCAAAGCTGAGATTAAAAGATAATGGCATCCTCTGGGATATAGGCGCTGGCTCTGGTTCTGTTGCAATTGAGGCAGGAAGAATTGCAAAAAATGGAAAGGCCTATGCCATAGAGAAAAATGCAGAGCGTATTGACTTAATAAAAAAGAATATAAAGAGGTTTGGTGTAACGAATGTGGATATCATTCATGGAAAAGCGCCTGATATTCTAAATGACTTAAGGAGTCCTGATTCTGTGTTCATTGGCGGGAGCAGCGGAAGACTTAAAGCAATACTTGAGGTGTGTTGTAAGAGGCTTAATACTAATGGCCGTATTGTTATAAACGCAATAACACTTGATACATTAAAGTCTGCAACAGATTCCTTAAAATGGCTTGGCATGCCCTTTGATGTTATATCTGTAAACATTGCAAGGTCAAAGGATATTGCAGACTCCATCTTTTTTGAGGCGCAGAATCCTGTTTATATAATCTCAGGAGTGAAGAATGGCTAAGTTATACGGTGTAGGCGTTGGTCCCGGAGACCCTGAACTCCTTACACTAAAGGCCCTTCGCATCTTAAAAAGAGTTCCTGTTATCTGTGTGCCAAAATCGCGTTACGATTCTGACAGCTATGCCCTTTCCATAGTAAGGGATGTAATTGATACAAAAAGGCAGGAGATTGTTCCACTTGTCTTTCCCATGAGCAAGGATAAAGATGTTACAAAAAAATTCTGGGACGAGTCTGCAAGAATAATTGAGGGTAAGTTAAAGGCTGGCAAGGATGTTGCCTGTATCTCCATTGGCGATCCACTTTTTTATAGCACCTTTATCTATGTCCTTGAGAATCTGAAAGAGAGACTTGCAAATCTTGAGGTAGTGGTTATTCCCGGTGTATCTTCAATAAATGCCTCTGCTGCATCAGCCATCCTGCCGCTTGCAAAGGCAAATGAAAGGGTGGCAGTGCTGCCAGCAACTTATGAAAAGGATAAGATAAGGGATACCTTAAGGGATTATGATACGATTGTTCTAATGAAAATAAACAAGGTTTTTGATGAGATATTGGCTGTCTTAAAGGATATGGGGTTAAAGGACAAGGCAGTATTTATCAGCAGATGCGGGACAGTAGAGGAGATGATTGTCAGGGATATTGAAACACTCAAAGGCAAGGAACTGGATTATCTGTCCATGATAATTGTGAGGAAGCATGTCTATTGAGTTTGATATTATCAAAGAGGTTGTTAAACGGCTGGATGAGGCTGGAATCCCTTATATGATTACAGGTTCTATAGCAGCCAATTTTTATTCAATTCCCAGAATGACCAGGGATATTGATATCGTAATAGAACTTAAAAAAAGTAATGTGGAGCGTGTATATAATGCCTTTGAAAAGGACTTTTATATTGATAAGGATATGGTTTTTGATG
>CAKKST010000390.1 GCA_919903585.1 Nitrospiria bacterium
ATCCGGGGCTGGATTTTTTTTAAGTAAAAGAAATAAAACAGGATGAGGAAAAAATAGATAATGCTGATCACCTCATGGGATAACAGATGCTCCCACTCGTGAAGCACAACTATAACAATATACAAAGGCACAAAGACAAGCAGGGAGATGGTAAGCCATACTGCTGTCTTGTGGAAGAGTGTGTGTATGTCCATCAATCTGTAGCGGACAATGGTATAGGCCAGCACAGAGGTATAAATAGTTATCGGCAGGAATTCAAAGGTATAGATATTTATCTCATACCATGGAATAAAACCAATGATGCTGATAAATCCCAGTCCAAGGCTGAGCAGGATATAAAGCATCTGAAGTCTTTTTGTTGATGTTTCAGCCGCCTTATAGCCGTAATAAAAATTCTTTAAGGTTAGCAGCCCGTACAGTATATAGGGAATAATAAATATATAGGCAAATCTGCCTGCTGTGGAATAATATCCCCATTGTGTCTGATGAACGCCCTTTATGATTAGATCTGTAAAAAATATGTTGAGAAGGATTGCAGAAAAGAGGATGTAACCTGTAATAATAAACCTCCTCTGCCCCTTAATCCTATCTAACATTGCAAGCGAGAAAAAATAGCCGTTTACTGTTATATATGATGCGGTAGGCACAGTGAAATATCTAAAGATGAGGTTTGCCGTCTCCTCATTATTTGCAAAAAACTGAAGGCCTTCTCCAAATTGGTAGATGCCAATACTAAGATTAAATATAAAATATGAACGATTTACAATGGAGCCCTGCTTCTTTGATAAAACAAGAAGGCCCAAAAATAATACAAATATGCCTGCAATTAATGGGAAGACGGCATAGATATTAAAGGAGTAGTTAGAGGGATTGAGGATGGAATCCAATACGGCCTCCGTTGATTATTAATGGCCTTGTGCGGCTGAAAGGGAGAAACGGAGAATCGGAGATGGGGAGAAGTTAAATAAATCTCCCCTAACCCCTCTTTTCCAAAGAGGGGGATAAAGGGATTCCCCCCTTTGAAAAAGGGGGATTAAGGGGGATTTTAAAATTAAAATCTCCCGTTTCACCGTTTCGTTGTTCCCTTCAGCATCTTAAAAAATGCATCTACCAAATCAGGGTCCCACCATCCCCTTT
>CAKKST010000391.1 GCA_919903585.1 Nitrospiria bacterium
CAAAATCCCAATCCTCTTCCTTCATTTTTATCAGCAGAGCGTCCCTTGTTATGCCCGCATTATTTATTAAAACATCAATCCTGCCCCATTTCTTTATGGCAGCGTCAAACATATTCTTAACATCTTCTGTCTTTGAGATATCAGCCTGACATATCTCTGCTTCGCCGTCAAGACTCCTTACCTTCTCTGCCACAGCCTCAGCAGCCTTTTTTTGCGCGAGATAATTTACCAAAACAGACCAGCCTTCTTTTCCATATTTCAAGGCTATTGCCTTTCCAAGACCCCTTGATGCACCTGTAATTATTACGACGGCTTTTTTGCTCCGAGAATACATGTTCTCCTCATCCAAAGCAATGTAGGCACGAATTTATTCGTGCAAAATAGCACGGTTAAAACCGTGCCTACAAACTGGATTGCTTCGTAGCCTTCGGCTTCTCGCAATGACGCTTTCCTTCTGCTACGGGCTAATTTATTTGCAAATTAAATAATTTTCAGTTCCTTCCCGATCTTCCCAATCGCTGCCAGCGCCCTGTCAAGCTCCTCTTTTGTATGCGTTGCCATTACAGTCAGCCTTAACCTGCAGGAATCTTCTGGCACTGTTGGCGGTCTTATTGCAGGGATATAGATACCATCCTCAAAAAGCCTTTCTGCCATCTTTAGCGCTTCTTCAATGCTGCCAATAAAAATAGGAATAATTGGCGTCTCGCTTCCCATGATATTAAATCCAAGATTTTTCAGGCCATCTACAAGATAATTTCTGTTTATCCAGAGGTTTTTTATAAGATGCGGCTCCTCCTCTAATATCTGAATGGCTGCTATTGCTGATGCAAGCACAGACGGTGGAAGCGCTGTGGTGAATATAAACCCCCTTGCCCTGTTTATCAAAAACTCAATCAAACTTTTGCTGCCTGCAACATAGGCGCCAAATGCTCCCAGCGCCTTTCCGAGTGTGCCCATGTGTATATCTATTCCTTCTTTTATGCCAAAATGACCTCCTGTCCCGATTCCATTTTTGCCCAGCACACCTGTGGCATGGGCATCGTCGAGCATTACCATTGCAGAATATCTTTTTGCAATATCTATAATCTCAGGAATAGGAGCAATATCGCCATCCATGCTGAATACGCCTTCCGTTACTACAAGGCACTTTCTATCCTTGTTTTTTGATAATATTTCCTTTAAGTGCTCAATATCCTTATGCCTGTAGATTATCTTTTCAGCCTTACTCAATCTGCATCCGTCAATGATGCTCGCATGATTGAGCTCATCGCTTAGTATCAGATCCCCTTCTCCTGCCACTGTCGGGAGGATGCTGATATTTGCCATGTATCCTGAATTAAATACCAGCGCAGCCGCTGTATTTTTAAAGGCCACTATCCTCTCTTCTAATTCTTTATACAGGATATTATTTCCGGATATAAGCCTTGATGCGCCTGAGCCTGCGCCATATCTATCTATTGCCTCCTTTGCCGCCTCCTTTAACCTCGGATGGTTTGCAAGGCCGAGGTAATTATTAGAAGATAAGAGCAGAACCTCTTTCCCATCAATCACAATTCTGGATGATTGAGCAGACTCAACTATCCTTAATATGCGGTAGAGGCCATTTTTTTTTATTTCTGATAATTCTTTTTCAAACATAGAATTTTTGTTCCACTTTTTCTTTGTCATTCCTGCGTGCATCTGGCAGGAATCCATGTCTTGCATATTGTGGATTCCAGCCCAAAAACATTGCGGGAATGACATTATTGTGAATGTTGCAGGAATGACATTTCTTTCGCCTTCTCTAAAAAAGCCTCCCATACTACTGGGTGGTTACACCTTCCAATCCTTGTTATCAAAACAGGCTGTTGCTCAAGAAATTCTATATATTTCTTTAGATCAAGTATTTTGCTATCAACGAAGAATGCCCTCCCGCCAAAGGGGGAGCCTTTTTCTTTAAGATAGGGGAACCTTACATATCCGAATCTCTTTGATGCAACATACCCTGCCTGATATGACGGGTCATCAGACCAGCATAGCTCTGCTATTGTATTTGGAGCATTTATAACCTTTGTTGCCAAGACGATCGCCTCTATAATATATGGGTTATTTATTTTATTCTTTTTAAGCGCCATTATTAATTTTGCCCCTGCCTCTTTTGTTATATCCATATGGGAAGCCCGAACTCCTCTATACCTGTCAGGCTCCAGTCTTCTGCCTGATTTATAATCAATAATCATTGCACCACGCATGTTCTTTTTGTCAGGCGATGCGCCATTTGCTATATAGTCCATTGCCTTCTTTATTGCCCTTTTACTTATGCCAATAAGCTCAAGGAGCTGAGATGCGCACAGCCTGCCTTCTTTGTAGTCGTTTAGCAATATAGTGGTTATATCAAGGCCCTTGACCCTTATTATGCTTGATGGATCAAGCTCATCTATTGAGATGTTTATTTTATCAGGCTTGCCCCTCTCGTGGGTTAATGCCCTTTTGATAAGGCCAGAAGCAGTGCCATAAATATCCCTCTTAGAGACTATCCGTTCTGCCCCTGAGATATGCCCCTTATTTTTAGATGCCCGCATCCTGATGCTGTATATTTTCATATAAAAATATCTTTTTCACCCTCCCCCTTGCCCCCTCCCGTCAAGGGAGGGGGTAATTTTTATCCTTTTTTATAAACTAAGTTAGTACTTAGTTGTAAAAATTGTAGGCATGAATTTATTCATGCAGATACCTATAAAATCGCACGGTTAAAACCGTGCCTACAGGAAAAAACATTACGCTTATTTATGCCAGTAAAACAGTAAGCCCCAAATCCCTTATCATCTCTAAGTCTCTTCTTGGATTTCTGCCAAGCGTCGTCAAATAGTTTCCAATAAGTATGCCATCGGCGCCTGCAGCAAAGAGCATGGACTGGAGGTCTCTCAGTACGGCATCCCGCACCCCGCCGATGCGGATCTCCTTTGTTGGGTTGATAACGCGAAAAAGCGCAATTGTTTTTAATGCCTCAAGGGGATTAAGGATATCAGAGCCTGCAAGGGGTGTTCCGGGCATGGGCATTAAAAAATTGACAGGTATGGAGTCCGCATTTAGTTCATTCAGTGCAAAGGCAAATTCTATCCTGTCCCTCATCCCTTCTCCCATCCCGAATATGCCGCCGCAGCATAAGGAGAGGCCGGCCTCTTTTACAAGCATTATGGTCTCAAGCTTTTCCTCGTATGTATGCGTGGAACAGATATTGGGATAAAAACTCTTGGATGCCTCAAGATTATGATGATACCTCTCAAGGCCAGCCTCTTTTAATGCCTCAAGGTATTCCTTTTTTATAAAACCGAGTGAGACACAGGGGTGTATACCGACCTCATCCTTTATCCTTTTTATGCCCTCGCATATAATATTCAGCTCCTGTTCATCCACATCCCTGCCGCTTATTACAATGCAGAACCTCCTCGCCTTAATCTTTTTACCCTCTTTTGCTGCCTCTATCATCTTTTCAATAGGAATTAAGGGATATTCCGGGGCATGGCTCTTAAACCGGCTTGACTGGGCGCAAAAGCTGCAATCCTCAGGGCAGAGGCCTGACTTTGCATTTGTTATTGCGCAGAGATCTACCACATTTCCCCTGTAATGCCTGCATATGGCATTGGCGCCTGCCATTAGGAGGTAGGGCTCAGAATCGCTGGCCTTGTTTAGCAATAGCGCCTCATCAAAGGTAATCATCTTGCCGCTCAGTACCTTTTCAGTGAGTTTTAATATCTCCTTTTCCATAATAAGTAATTTTTTATAACCCAGCTATCACTGGTTGTCAATAAATATTGTTAAAATTAATGCAAAAAACAAACCTGTAAGCCTTTTTGTTAATTAGAAACCCCTTGACAAGAGATTTGCGAGAAGGTAAAATAATACTAAACACGGAAACGAAGAAGAATAGAGTCTATGAAATAAACCTTTAAATACAGAGAGTTAAATTATAGTCAGGGGGAAGGATGTTTGAGAGATTCACAGATAAGGGCCGAAAGATAATAATCCTTGCCAGAGAAGAGGCAGAGAGGCACCAGAATGACTACCTCGGCACAGAACATATTGTCCTCGGTGTCTTAAGGGAAGGGGATGGGATAGCCCTTGCCGTCTTAAAAAAGATGGGCCTCGCCCCTGAGCAGGTCAGGCTTGAGATTGAAAGAAACCTTCCGGGCGGTGGAAACACCCTTACATTTGGCGAAATTCCCTTCACACCTCGTGTAAAAAGGGTCATTGAATATGCAATTGAAGAAGCCCGGCTACTAGGACATAATTATATAGGCAGCGAGCATCTCCTCCTTGGTGTCCTGCGGGAAGAGGAGGGGATAGGCGGAAAGATATTAAGGAGCCTCGGCGCAAATCTCCTTTCAGCAAGACAGCTTACATTAAATCTCCTCCGCAGATTAAATCCGGTAAAGGACAATAAAAAGAGCAGTACACCTGCGCTTGATGAATTCGGCAGGGACCTTACAAGGCTCGCAGCAGAAGGCAAGCTTGACCCTGTTATTGGCAGGAAGGATGAGATTGAGAGGGTGCTTCAGATATTGACAAGGCGCACAAAAAACAATCCCGTCCTGATTGGCGAGGCAGGGGTCGGGAAGACCGCAATAGTAGAAGGACTGGCGCAGAGGATTATTGCATCCGATGTGCCTGAGAATCTCTTAAACCGCAGGGTTGTTGCCCTTGACCTTGGCTCTTTGGTGGCAGGGACAAAATACCGCGGACAGTTTGAAGAGAGATTAAAGATCGTAATGAAGGAGATTGTAACTTCCGGCAATGTTATTATATTCATAGATGAGCTTCACACCCTCGTTGGCGCAGGCGCTGCAGAGGGGTCTATTGACGCTTCCAATATGCTAAAACCTGCGCTTTCTCGCGGCGAGATACAGTGTATTGGCGCGACCACACTGGATGAGTTCAGAAAATATATTGAAAAGGACGGGGCATTAAAGAGGAGATTCCAGCCTGTTTATGTCAATGCCCCGAACATTGAAGAGACTATTAGGATAATTGGAGGCCTGCGCGACAGGTACGAGCTGCATCATGGCGTGGAGATAACAGATAAGGCAATTGATGCAGCAGTCAGATTGTCAGAAAGATACATAACCGACAGGTTTTTGCCTGATAAGGCAATAGATGTAATTGATGAGGCAGGTTCAAGGGCAAAGCTCCAGACCTATAATCTCCCCAAGGAATTAAAGGAGATGGAGAATGGGCTGAGGCAGATTACAAAAGAGACGGGTCTTTCCATACAACTGCAGGACTTTGAAAGGGCAGCTAAATTCAGGGAAGATGAAGAGAGGCTCACGAGGCTGATTGATGAGACCAAAAAGGACTGGAGATCTGCCCAGGAAAAGATGAGGCCGGTCATAACAGAGGAGGAAGTGGCATATATCGTCTCCAAGATTACCGGCATCCCGCTCTTTAAGCTTGAGGAAGAGGAGTCAAAGAGGCTGCTCCGTATGGCGGAAGAGCTTCACAAAAGGATAGTTGGACAGGATGAGGCAGTCAATGTAGTAGCAACTGCTATAAGACGTTCCAGGGCAGGGATAAAAGGGGCAAAGAGGCCTATTGGTTCATTTATATTCCTCGGCCCCACAGGCGTTGGGAAGACAGAGCTCGCAAAGGCGCTGGCAGAATTCCTCTTTAATGATGAAAATGCGCTCATCCGTCTTGATATGTCTGAGTACATGGAAAAATTTAGCAGTTCAAAACTGATAGGGGCGCCTCCCGGATATGTTGGATATGAAGAAGGCGGCCAGCTTACAGAGAAGGTGAGGAGAAGGCCCTATTCTGTTGTCCTCTTTGATGAGATTGAAAAGGCGCATCCCGACATCTTTAATATGCTGCTGCAGGTCCTTGATAATGGCAGCATTACAGACAGCTATGGAAGAAGGGTGGACTTTAGGAATACCGTTATTATAATGACATCCAATATAGGCGCAAGGTTGATTGACAAGGGGACATCCTTTGGCTTCCAGAAGGCATCAGAAATAGACCTCTTCAAGAAGATGAAGGAGGATATAAACAGCGAACTGAAGCGGACATTCAATCCTGAATTCTTAAACAGGCTTGATGATACTGTAATATTCCATCCGCTTAATAAGAAGCACCTGTTAAAGATCGTTGATAAGTTTATTGAGGAGTTGAATGCCCAGCTTACAGAAAAGGGTATTACCCTTGATGTTACGCAAGAGGTAAAGAAGTGGCTGATTAAGGAAGGCTATCAGCCGTCTTATGGCGCAAGGCCTATGAGGAGGGTGATACAGAAGAATATCGGCGATAAGCTCTCTGAAAAGATTATAATGGGATATTTTAAAGATACAAGGAAGATCAAGGTTATATTGAAGGAAGATACCCCTGATTTTGTAGAAGATGAGGTAATGGCAGGGGCATAAGAAAAGCTGTAGGGGCGTATGGCCATACGCCCCTACTTTTTAGCCAGTAGTCATACGCAATAATATCAAAGGGTCAAGGGTGTAGGGTCAAGGGTCAAGTTGTTATTTTTGCTCGGCTCTTAATCCTGTGCCCCTTGACCCTGTTATTGGGTGGTGGTTACTGGCTTTTGTTTTATTGGGAGGCTTTGTCACCTGAATCAAGTTCAGGGTCAGCATGACATTTTGTGCTTTTCATAGGTTTTTCAGCAGCCTGCTAAATTATAAATTGGGGATTTTTGGATGAGTATAGTTAATGAGGCCTTAAAAAAGGCAGCGAGGGATAAGGGGAAGAATGGCGCCTCAGCAGAAGAGAGATTCACATTCTCTGACAGAACGATAGGTGTAAAAAGAAGCCTCTTTCTCATCGGCATAGCTGTTATCATCATAGTGGCCCTCGGCCTTCTATTATGGAAGGGAAATATTTATCTGATTAAGACCAAATCAAAAGGGGAGGCTGTTAGTAAGGCAAAGGCAGTGCCTGAGGCTGATATGAAGAGGACTGCAGAGGGAAGGAAAGAAGATGATACCTCCAAAATAAATACTGAAAAAAAGGCAATAGATCACCAGAGGAGGGCGCTTGGATTATATAAAGAAAAGAGGCTTGCAGAGGCCACAGCAGAACTCCTTACAGCAGTCTCATTAAAACCAGACATTGCCTCTGCCCATAATAATCTTGGGCTGATCTATAAAGAGGGCGGCGCCTATGACAAGGCTGTTTTCGAATATCAGGAGGCATTAAGGATAGATCCAAAATATCTGGATGCCATGAATAATCTTGCTGTGCTCTATGATAATCAGGGAAGATATAAAGAGGCAGAAGGGCTCTTTAAGAAGGCTATAGAGATAGATGCGGCTAATCCTGCTATTAATCTTAATTATGCGATTACCCTTGAGAGGATGGGTAAGATAGAGGATGCCAAAAGGTATTACAGGATATATTTGAATCTTATTCCAAGGGAAGATAAGGAGCTCGGGGAACGGATTAAGAGGCACCTGAGCAATCTTAAGAAGTAGGGCAAGGCTGTAGGGGCAGACCTGTGTGTCTGCCCTGATACAGATGAGGGCGAACACATAGGTTTCGCCCCTACATTTGGACAGGCGGGACGCCTGTCCTACCGAGGCCTATTGTAGGGGCGAGGTTACCTCGCCCCTAGGGTTGCCCTACAATTTATTTATTGTGTGTTTGTATTATAGTGAACGTTAAAAATAAATAGACATTGTAGGGCAAGGCTTTAGCCTTGCTTATGCAACCCGGCTGTAGAAACAGGTCTTTAGACCTGTTAGAAACATAGCTAAAGCTATGTTTCTACGATCCCTTATTCAACCCTGAAGGGTTGCCCTACAGAAGGATGCCAACTTACTTATGTCGTTCACTATAGTTTGAAATTTGAAATTTAATATAATATGGGACGCAGACCTTCTTCAAAGAAAAAAAACAAGAAGAAATCGGGCACACGAAATAAAATACGTTGGCCAAGGACAAGGCCATGGATTACTATCTCAATCCTGTCTGTCCTTGTTATAATCAGTCTGGCGGTTTTATTCTTGCTTAAAGGGGAGAAAAAAGAGGCTGCACTCCCGCCTGCTGAGATAAAGAAAACCATCCCGCTTCCTGCAGAGCCGCAAAAAGAGCCGTCTGTTAAAGAGCCATTAACAAAAAAACCCTCCAGCGTGGTTGAAAAGAAGGAGTCTTTATATCAAATTGCCATTGTTATAGACGACCTCGGCAATAATAAAGAGATGTTTAACAGGCTCCTTAATATGAATCTTTCCTTTTCATTTTCTGTATTGCCCAATCAGGATTATTCCCTGTATATATCAAGAAAGGTTAGGAAGAAAAAATATGACCTCCTCCTTCACCTTCCAATGGAGCCGGAGGATAATGAAAAGATAAAGGGCGAAGGTTTTATCATGTCTGATATGACCCCCAACGAGATGCTAAAGCAGCTTAATAATGACCTCAAGGCAGTTCCAAATGTGATTGGCGTAAATAACCATATGGGCTCTTTCCTGACACAGGACAGAAAGGCGATGGCGGTTGTGCTTGGAGAGATAAAGAGGAAGGGGTTATTCTTTGTTGACAGCAGGACAACATCAAAGACAGTAGCCTATGATGTGGCAAGGAAGCTGGGTTTAAAGTCGGCAATGAGGGATGTGTTTCTTGATGATATAGAGGATGAAAAGGAGATTATAAAGCAGATAGAGCTGCTTATTAATACCGCAAGGAAAGAGGGCAGGGCTATTGCTATAGGCCATCCGAGGCCGTCTACCATTGCTGCATTGGAAAAGATGCTGCCTGCATTAAAGTCAAACGGGATTGAGGTTGTGCCGGTGTCAAGGCTTGTGAATTGAAGAACTGAGAGTAGAAAAGAGAATATGTGGATTTTAAAGGTAGGAACAAAAATACCAAAAGTAAGTATTTTCCTTCCCAAAGTGGTAGAAAAGTTCACA
>CAKKST010000392.1:0-11949 GCA_919903585.1 Nitrospiria bacterium
CTCAACCTCAAGAAGCTGCTTGGTAACCTTTACAATCGTAGCTGAAAGATCGTCTATTGTCATGCTTGATGTAATATCCTCAGCAATATCAGGGAACATTATTATCATCCTTGAAATATCGCTGGTCTCATTTTGGAGCGATGTGATTTGCTTACCCTGATCTTTGGTTATACGCTGAAAGGATTCATTGTGCCTTTGCAGCTCTCCCTCAAGCGCACTGACCTTTTCCTTATAGCTGGCAGATGCAAGTAGCCTGCCAACAAAAAACCCAAAGGCCAGCGTAACAGCCGCAGATATGATTATTACAGACAATGTGTATTCCATAATTACTTTATCACCACCCCTGCATATCCCACTACCTGATCATAGTCTCCGCTGACCTCGCCGGAGGTCATGTATTTTATGAGTCTGGCCTCTTTTGCGCCGAGCATCCTTGCTGCATAAAGCAGCGCAGTTGTAGGCGCAAAGCCGCACATAGATATATTGTTTTCTTTAATTGTTTTATGCAAACCCTCAGGGTCTAATGCAAGAATCTTGTCTATGGCCTTTTTGTCCTTTGCCTTTGCGCTATCATGAGTTTCATAGTGCGTCATGTCTGTGCTTGACACTATTAATACATCTCCACCCTTCTCCCCTTCTCCTTTTCTTCGCTCTAAAACTGCCTGCGCAATTGCCTCGCCAATATCCCTGCATGTCCTTAAAGAGGTGTCCATAATTGTTATGGGCACAATGCTAAAGTCAGTGGTAAAATACTGTAAAAATGGTATCTGCACCTCAAGTGAATGTTCATATTGGTGGGCATGATAATCTGCACTTGCGGTCTTTGAATGCTTTAATATCAACCCCACCATTTTTGTATCGATCACCACTGCCCCATTCGGCATCACCCATTCACCTTCAGGGAATACTGACACTGCCTTTCCTATGCCTGTGTGATTCGGGCCGAGGAGTATGATGGTCTTAGGTATTATAACATGAGAATATACAGCGCCAGCAACAGCGCCTGAATAGATATAACCTGCATGGGGAGAGACAACACCTATAGCCCTCTCCTTCTTAATCCCCTCTACGATAAATCTCCCCACCTCTTTTTTAAGCAGAGCTGGAGAGCCTTCATAAAATCTTCCAGCGACAGCAGGCTGTCTAATCATGACACCCTCCATATGCAAGGCATTGTAGGGGCGAGGCGCTGCCTCGCCCTTTTTGGGCTTTTTTAATGTCATTCCCGCAGCGTTTTTGAGCGGGAATCCAGAAAAGGAATTAGATTCCAGTTTTCACGGGAAACCATGGATTCCTGCCAGAGGCATGCAGGAATGACAAAAAAGTGTAAAGCTATTTATGAGACACCACACTAACAATACTGTACATTGTTCCTGCAGGATAATACCTGCCTCTCCCTGCTTCCGCTCCTGTATACAGTTACGCCCTTGCAGCCGAGCCTATAGGCAAGTAAAAATACCTTCTCTACATCGCCCTTTTCTGCATCCTCATGGAAATTTACAGTCTTTGATACTGCATTATCTGTATATTTCTGGAATACAGCCTGCATCCTTACATGGCCTTCAGGCTTAATATCATGGGCTGTTACAAAGAGACTTTTCACATCATCAGGCACATCAGGCATCTCCCTTATTGAACCAAAGGCCTTAATTGAGTCAATAAGTTTTTTGGAATAAAATCCCTTTTTCCTCGCCGCCTCTTCAAAATATGGGTTTACAATCCGCAGCTCCACATCATCAAGTATCTTTCTCGTATATGTTATGCCATAGAGCGGCTCAATGCCGCTTGAACAGTTAGCAATAATACTCAATGTCCCTGTTGGCGCAATGGTTGTGGCAGTTGCATTTCTCATAGCAATGCCAGATTTATCATATATGCTTCCCTTATAATTTGGAAAGTCTCCGCGCTCCTCAGCAAGCTCCATTGAGCCTTCCTTTGCCTTCTCGCTGATAAATTTCATCAGGCCTTCTCCAATATTTAGCGCATTCTGTGAATCATAGGGGATATTTAAAAGCAGGAGCATGTCTGCAAATCCCATTACACCGAGGCCTATCTTCCTGTTGCCTTTTGTCAGCCTCTCTATCTGGGGCAGGGGGTATCTATTTACATCTATAACATTATCAAGAAAGTGCACAGCAATCTTTATAGTCCTTTCAAGTCTGCTATAATCAATCTCGTATCCATTATTCTTCTCCTTTAACATCCTCGTTAGATTTATAGACCCAAGATTGCACGACTCATAGGGAAGAAGCGGCTGCTCGCCGCATGGATTTGTTGCCTCAATCATGCCGAGATGCGGAGTCGGGTTTGCCCTGTTTATTGTATCAAGAAAGATGACGCCGGGTTCGCCATTCCTCCATGCAGCATCAACAATGGCATCAAATATGTCACTCGCCTTAAGTATGCCCGCAATTTTATTGTTTCTTGGATTTATGAGATTATACTCAGAATTACTCTCACAGGCATTCATAAACTCATCTGTTATGCCCACAGACAGATTAAAATTAGTAAACTCCCTCGGCTCCTCCTTTGCCCTTATAAATTCCAGTATGTCAGGATGATCTACCCTCAATATCCCCATGTTTGCGCCGCGGCGAGCGCCGCCCTGTTTAATCACCTCTGTCGCTGTGTTAAATACCTTCATGAATGATACTGGGCCGCTTGCAACACCGCTTGTAGTTGACACCCTGTCATTCTTTGGCCTCAACCTGCTGAAGGAAAACCCTGTGCCGCCGCCGCTCTGATGTATAATTGCAGTGTCCTTTACTGCCTCAAATATAGAGTCCAGCGAGTCATCAATAGGCAGGACAAAACAGGCTGCGAGCTGCTGGAGCTCCCTTCCTGCATTCATAAGGGTTGGGGAGTTGGGTAGGAATTCCATATTGGTCATTATTTCATAGAACTCTTCTTCAGCAGCGCTTGCAATAGCCTTTGGATTATAAATAAGATCAGCAGAGGCAATATTCTTTGCAACCCTGTGGAACATCTCCTCTGGGGTCTCTATGACCCTCCCCTCTCTGTCCTTTTTCAAATATCTCTTTTCAATGACCACGAGGGCATTATCTGTTAGATGGAGATTGGTAGTAACAGGCATATTAAAATTATACCTTCTTCCTCAGAAAATGGAAAGATATTTTTGAACGGCCTGAGGACAGTGTCCAGCCATAAAAGGCTATAATAACAGCCACACAAAGGTAGCTGAAGATATCGCCATATTTAGTGTAAATGGTCTTTTTGTGGGCATCTGATATTGCGACCTCATCTGTTATGTATGTCTCAGCAAATATATCTGTTGTTTTTATTATCCTGCCTGAGGCATCAATTATTCCTGTTATACCTGTATTTGCAGCCCTGATAACAGGCACCCTGTTCTCTACCGCCCTGAACACAGCCATAGAAAAATGCTGGTACGGCGCAGAGGACACACCAAACCAGGCATCGTTTGTGATCGTTACCATGAGATTGGCATCCCTCTTAACAAACTCCCTTACAAGCTCTGGGAAGATTATCTCATAACATATCACCAAGCCAAATCGTGCGCCATCGGTCTTCATTATTGTATAATCTTCTCCGGGCACAAAGTCACCAATACCTTCTACCATCTTGTTTATAAAGAACAGGATATTTGTCAGCGGGACATACTCGCCAAATGGTACAAGGTGTATCTTGTCGTATCTGTACAGGACATCTCCCTTTGGAGAGATTAAATAGGCGCTGTTTAAGAGGCCGTCTCTGCCTTTCATTGCAGGGCTGCCAATTAAGAGATACACACTATTTTGTTTTGCAAAGGTTGTCAGCTCATTCTGATATTCCCTTTCCTGTTCAAAAAAGAATGGGGCAGCAGTCTCAGGCCATATAATAAGCCCTGCACCCTCTAATTTCGCCTTTTTTGACAGCGTAAGATAAATGTCAATCGTCTCTCTCTTGAATTTAACATCCCATTTCTTTCCCTGTTCAATATTCCCCTGAATAAGGCCTATTCGCATCTTCTTGATATTCTTCTCAGCCTCATAAAGTGATGACAATTTTATATAGCCATAACTGTACACTATTATCAAAATCAGAACCGGTATTGCTATGAGTGCGATGAGATTTCTGTAATGCCCCCTCTCTTTCCTTCCCCTCTTTTTTATCAAGATCGCTGTCTCGGTTATGGCTATATTTACCATGACAATCAAAAAGGATATTCCATATACCCCTGTGATGTCTGCAATCTGTATGAGCTCCATAAATTCATACTGCGAATATCCCAATTGCGCCCACGGAAAGCCTGTTAAAAGGTAATTCCTTATAAGCTCCAAAGTTACCCAGAGGGACGGCCCGATTACCAATCTTATTTGCGGCGAACGGTCTTTAATTAGATTGAATAGATATGAAAAAATGGCTGTATACAATCCAAGATATGCTGCGAGGAGAAACATTATTGTATAACTTACAGGAACAGGCACCTTGCCATAATTGTACATGGTGATTGTTACCCAGTTTATAATCACAATAAAAGAGGTGACGCCAACCAGCCAGCCAAGCCAGAAGGCATCTTTTTTATCCTTGTCCTTTAATACGGTCAGAAGCGGGATGAGCCCAATCCATGCCACAGGATAGAGGTTAAATCTCGGGAAGGATATGGCAATCAGCAGGCCTGATGAGGCCGCTAAAAATATGTCTTTGATTTCAAAGGATTTTTTCATAATCGGTGTTTTACAAAATTATATACTTGTTTTTGATGGGTTGCAAAGGATTTTTTGGGTTGTCTTTACTAATTAAAGGTCATCAGGTATAATTAAAATGTTCAGGCAGCAATAGGGGGTGGGGCCTGCAGGAGAAAACCCTTGTAATAATGAGGGGAAAGGCCAATTATGCCAATTATGCCAATTATGCCCATTATGAATGATGAGCTTAAAAATACCCTTATTGTAGACAGTGACTTCCACATAAGACAGAGCATCCGTTTCTTCCTTGAAAGAGACGGCTATATAGTAGATACTGCTGGAAACGCAAACGAGGCCATTTATAAGACAAAGAATAACCAGTATAATGTAATAATTGCCTCATATAATCTATCTGATCTGAAAGGCATAGACCTCTTAGATACCATTCATAATAATAATCCCTCATCAGGTGAATTGATCTTTATCTCTGATACCCCTGATATGAAAGAGGCAATAGCCTCTATCAGAAGGGGCGCCTTTGACTATCTGTCAAAACCCTTTGAAATAGAAAAGATGTCCTTTTTAGTCAATAGGGCTGTAGAGAAGCAGAAGCTGATTAAAGAGATTATTAATCTCAAAAGCAGTTTCTGGGGCCCCCTGAAAAATGTGGTAGCAGCCATAGATGCAAGAGACCATTTTCTCAGCGGCCACTCTGAAAAGGTAAGGGATTATGCTGTAAGGATTGCCTATGAAATGGGCCTTTCAAAAAAAGAGACAAAGGATATTGAGCTTGCCGCCCTGACCCATGATATAGGCATGATAGGCGTCCCGGTAATATTTATTGGATCAGGGCTGTCAGAAAAGGACAGGGAGCATATAAGGATGCACCCTGTAATAGGCGCAAGGATATTAGGAATGAATCCCTTATTTGAGCCTGTTCTTCCTTTGGTGTTAAACCACCACGAGACATACGATGGCACAGGCTATCCTGAAGGCCGGAAGGATGATTATATTCCTATAGGCGCGGGGATAATCGGGATTGCTGAGGTATATGATGCAATCACCAGCGACAGGTCTTATCGTGAGGCAAAGAGCAGGGATGATGGGAGAAATGAGGTTTTAATGGAAGGCAGAAAGTTTCATCCTGATATAATCAGCGCCTTTAAAAGGATCTTTTAAGATAAAATCTGCCCCTTTTGTCATTCCTGCATGTTTTTAACAGGAATCCAGGGTTTCCCGTGAAAACGGGAATCTAATTCCTTTAATAGATTCCCGCTCAAAAACTCTGCGGGAATGACAGGAAAAAGTATAATGAAAAGGATTAATAGAAGCAAGAAGAACATCATAATACTTCTAAGATGGCTCCTTATAATGGTCTTTCTTACCATGCTTCTGACAGGAAGCAGGGATGTATCACTGGTTACAGGGAAGATAGCTTATATCTTATTATTTGTTATCAGCAATGTTGCACTGGTGTTTGTACCAAAGGAATATTTTACAAAACGTTATCTTGATTTTATCATTATCCTTGCTGATACAGCAATCATCACTGTCGGCATATATCTTACCAATGAGATAGAGCTCTATTATGTCTACTTTCTTTCAATAATAATTGGCGCCCTCGGAAGGAGCATAAAAGGGAGCATCCTTGTCGCATTCATTGCAAGTGTCTTCTATTTTCTAATAATCTTTAAAACTAAACGTGTTGACATCCTGCAGCCCACATTCCTTGTGAGATTTCCATTCTTCTTTATTATTGCCCTTGTCTCAAGCTTTCTTGCAGAGGATGCAACTGTACAGCGCGAGCATCTGAAGAGGTCAAGATTTTTGCTGAATCTTGGCCAGCTTCTTAGCTCTACAATCAGCGCCAATAGGATCCACGAGATAGTCACTGAAAACCTTTCTAAGCTTGAGGGAATAGATTTTTGCAGCACATTTCAGTTTGATAATGTCAAAAATCAATTAGTATTAAAAAAGGTATGGGGCATAAAAGATATAGATGGCCTTGAGAATCTTTCTATTCCTCTTTCTGGCCTTGAAGAAAAAATAAAGGAAGGCATCTTGCAAAGATTAGCCCCTATTGTCCTGCAGGAAGAAGAGATCAATAAGGATGAAAAACAACTGCCATTCTTCTGGCCGGATGCAGGCTCTCAGGTCATTGTGCCCATAGCAAATAAAAATGTCCTCTTGGGTACAATCAATGTGGGAAGCAGGAAGCCTGATTACTTTGACGAGGAGAATATAGAGGTGTTGAGCATCGTCTCAAATCAGGCTGCCTCTGCCTTTGAGAATGCAAGGCTGTTTAATGACCTTGGCCAGAATGCCCTTGAGCTTTCATCCCTATCCGACATAGGCAAGGTTATAAGCTCCACACTGGACCTAAAAGAACTGCTGGATAACGTTATGAAATTGACAAGCAAGGTGCTCGGTGTGGAGGCATGTTCGCTGTTGCTGCTTGATGAGGCAACAAATGAGCTGGTCTTTGAGGTGGCGCTCGGAAAAAAAGGTGATATCGTAAAGGAATTCAGGCTAAAGCTCGGCGAGGGCATTGCAGGCTGGGTTGCTGAAAAAGGCGAGCCCCTTATTGTTCAGGATGTTGAGGCTGACGGGAGGTTCTATAAAAAGGTTGATGACAAAACAGAATTTAAGACAAAATCCATATTGGCCCTGCCCATGAAGATAAAGGGAAAGATCATAGGCGTTGCAGAGGCAATAAACAAGCTTGATAATAAGGAGTTCTCTGAAAGGGATTTTGAATTTTTTAATGCCATAGTAAATCAGGCGGCAATCGCCATAGAAAATGCAAAATTATATAAAGGCATGGCGGATAAAGTCGCAGAGACAGAGAGGCTTAACAAGATACTCTATGAAGAAAAGATAAAGATAGAATCAATCTTAAACAGCATGGCCGCAGGCGTGGTTGTGGTGGATATGGTCGGCCTTATGGTATTTATAAACAACAGCGCAAGGGAGATACTGGGTTATAAGCGGGTAAATAATTCTGAGAAGGGGCCATATTTCGCTAACCTCATGGAGCTCCTGAAAAAAGGCGCCATCTCTGAAAAACCTGAATACTCTGCTGAAAAGACGGTGATAGAGGGCGAGGGCAAGAAAATAAGGGTCTTCAATACAAGGGTCTCTCCTATTAAAGGAAGGGATGAAGAAACGCTCGGCGCAGTGGGCGTCCTTGAGGATATCACAGAGCTTGAAAATCTCAGCGAGTTGAAGTCGGACTTTGTCTCACAGGTATCTCATGAGCTCAGAACGCCATTGACATCCGTAAAAGTGGCTACAAAATTAATACTTCGCGGGAGTACAGGCGCTATTAATGAAAAGCAGGAGAAGCTTCTAAAGATAATGAGCGCTGACACAGACAGGCTTATAAACCTGATAAGCGACCTCCTTGATATCTCCAAGCTTGAATCAGGAAGGATAAAGATGAAGAAGGAGGATTTCAATCTATCAGAGACGCTCCACCAGTGCATTGAGTCTGTCCAGTCTATAGCAAAGGACAAAAATTTAAGAATCTTTGAAAGATTTGATAATAATATAATGGTAAATGCTGACAGGGATAAGATAAAGCAGGTGGTTATTAATCTGCTTAGCAATGCCATTAAATTTACCCCGGCTGATGGAATGATAGAGTTATATGCCCGACAGGTAAGCGGGCTGTCAGAGGTAAGTGTTAAGGATACAGGTATTGGCATATCAAAGGAGTTTCATAAAAATATCTTTGAAAAATTTCAGAGGGCGGATAACAGCATGACTGCAGAGGTTCAGGGGACAGGGCTGGGGCTGGCAATCTGCAAGAAGATAGTAGAAGACCATGGCGGAAAGATATGGGTGGAGAGCGAGGAAAACAATGGGAGCAGGTTTTTCTTTACTCTGCCGGCATAAAGTCATATAGTTTAATAGGGCTTCACAAAAATCGTTTTGCCCTTGATTGCACAGATTATGAGAATTTTAAATCTGCGTAACCCCTCCTCACTCCTCCCCTTAATTAAGGGGAGGAAGGGTGGGGTTAATCAGTGTAATCATTTAAAAAAGGAGGAAATAAATGAAAAAGACAAAGATACTTGTTGCAGATGACAACAGAAATATTGTAGAATTGGTTAAGATGGAATTTGAGATACTGGATTATGATGTAGTCACTGCCTTTGACGGGGAGGATGCATTAAAAAAGATAGAAAAGGAAAACCCTGATTTATTGATCCTTGATGTTATGATGCCAAAGATGAATGGTTTTGATGTATGCATGAAGCTGCGGGATAATCCAAAATACCAGAATATCCCCATTATAATGCTTACTGCCAAGAGTCAGGAAAAGGATAAATTCTGGGGTAGGCAGGTTGGGGCAGATGAATATATAACAAAACCCTTTGAGCCGGAGGTGCTGGAACAGGTAGTCCACAATCTCTTGGAGCAAAAAAAGAGCGGTGAGATGCCTCATCCTGTGACAAAACTCCCCGGCTTTGCATCCGTACAAAAAGAAATTGAATGGAGAAAATCCAATAGTGAATCCTGCGAGGTGTACAATCTATTTTTTGAACCTGAAGCATTTGAGGTCTATGCCCAAAAATATGGCAGGATAAAGGCAGATGAGATGCTGAAGATAACCGCTTCTATTATTATAGACATAATTAAGAGAATCGGAAAGAATAAGGCCTTTCTCGGCCACCTCGGTGATAATACCCTTGTCTTAATTGCTGATAAGGAAAATATCCGGCCTATTATTTCAAATGTTGAGAATGAGATAAACAGCCTCATACCCCTAAAATATGATGATGAGGACAGGAAAAAGGGGGCTATCTCAATAAAGGATATAAGCGGCAAAATAAACGAGGTGCCCCTTATGAGGATTATTACTGCTGTCAGGGAATAATGTTATGAAAGGCACCTCATTATAATAGCTTGACTTTTCATCAAAAATTCACAATAATATTAACAGTTATGTTTATAAAAAGACTTACTTATACATTTTTTTTACTTCCTGTCCTCATAATAATGGCATCGTGCAGCGCCAACAGGACAGCAGTCTTAAATGAACCTGCCCCTCCCCTTTCAGAAATTGCTGAAAAATTGAATACAAAAGATAAAGAAACCCGGTGGGAGGCAATCTCCTTCTTAGAAGATTATAGTAAGAATAATGATGACCATGGGATTAATGCCCTTCTTATCAGGGCATTAAGGGATAACGACCCTGAGATAAGGCTGAGCGCTGTCAGGGCATTAGCAAATAATAAAAAAATAGAACCGCTTATCCAATTACTAAAAGATGATGTGGACTGGCTTGTAAGGGCAGAGGTGTTAAAATCAATCTACGAGGTAAAGAAGAAGGACTCTCTGCCTTATATTAAGATTGCCCTGAAAGATAAAGAGTCATCTGTTCGGGAAGAGGCAGTTTATTTCATCTCAATGATTAAGGACAGAGAGGCTGTTCCTTTATTAATTGCAGCCTTAAATGACTCGCACAGGGATGTTAAACGAAAGGCAATCAATGCCCTGTCAGCCTACGAGATAGAAAAGCCAATAATAAACCTGTTTAATGACGAAGACCCTCTTGTAAGGGAAGAGGTTTTAAAGGTTTTGGTGCAGATGAAGAGCCCCTCTGCCTCTGATCTTTTATTAATGGGACTGTGGGATGAAAAGGTAAATGTAAGAAGAAAGGCTGTCTACCTGCTCGGCCAGAAAAGATATAAGCATTCCCTTGAGCCATTAACCGGGGCGCTTAATGATTCAGATGCAATCGTAAGGATATACGCTGCAGAGGCGCTCGGTAATCTCGGAAATCAAAAGGCATTGCCGGCGTTAATTGAGGCTGCGGCAGGCACAAAGGATAATAGCCTTATAGCTATCCTGAAAAGCAGCATTAATAAACTAAAACCAACAGATGATATTCAGGAAGAGGCTGTTGCCTATTATAAGAAGGGCATTGCCTATCAGAACCGCATGGATATTGAAAAGGCAATAGAGGCGTATAATGAGGCGATCAGGATATACCCTGATTATTCAGATGCGCATTATAGCCTTGGAAAGATATATTCCCAGCAGAAGCTATTTAAGGATGCAGCAAGCGAATTTAGAAAGGCGCTGTTAAATCCCCATTACAGCAGGCCTGAGTTATGTTATGTAGAATTAGGAAAGATATCTTTTGAAAACTCACTCTACGATGAGGCGGCATCCGAATTTAAAAAGGCCCTGTTAATAAAAAAGGATTATGCAGAGGCGCATAATAATCTCGGGCTGATATATAAAAAGAAACGGCTCTATGATATGGCGATTTCTGAGTTCAGGGAGGCAATAAACATAGATAGAAACTATGCTGCTGCGTATAAGAATACCGGAGACACGTTCTTTGATTTGAAAAGATACAAAGATGCCCTTTCCGGATATAAATCAGCATTAAACTTCAACCCCCTTGACCCTGCTGTGCATAACAGCATGGGGGACATATATAATATTCTGGGATTGTATGATGACGCTATAAGGGAATACAGAGAGGCATTAAATATAATGGATTATAACTCAAGGGAGATATTACATTCAAACCTCAGCCGTGTATATAATAAGAAGAGGATGTATGAGGCGGCAATTGCTGAGGCGAGAAAGGCAATAAGGCTAAGGCCTGATTATGCAGAGGCGCATAATAATCTGGGATATGCCTATATGGAAAAGGAGATGTATGATAAGGCGATTGAAGAGCTGAAAAAGGCAATGAAGCTGAAACCGGATGATGCAGAGGCCCATAACAATCTGGGATGGGCCTATGAGAAATCAGGCGAATTTAAACTGGCTATGGATGCCTATAAAAAGGCAATACAGACATCTCCGAACTGGGAGCTGCCCAAAAACAATCTGAGACGACTAAGAGGCAATAATCCCCCTACTAATTCACTTCAATAAGCATGAATGAATGATTTTCGTCTTTGGAAATATCATTTGGGACTTTAATATTCTTATCCGCCTGTGATACAACATTAGTAAACTGCCCCTTCATCTCAGAAAGAAATTTTTTATATTCATCCTTTGGTATCTTAACCAGCATCTCCTTTTTGTTGCCGCTGTCCATCTCGGAAAATCCCTTTGCAAAAAGGATCAGGGCATTTAATTTTTCTGATATAGATTCAACCTTTGTAAATATAATATCAGGCTGAAGCTCTGTCCTTATGGTCAGCCTGTATGAGGCAGGCTCAGCCTTTTCCTCGGGCATCCTAACCCCTGCCTTCTCCTCAGTCTTAGGAATGCTTTTTACTGCTTCCTCTTGCTTTGCTTCTTTCTTAACTTCTTTTTTCTCTTCTTT
>CAKKST010000392.1:12049-28871 GCA_919903585.1 Nitrospiria bacterium
TTTTTACTGCTTCCTCTTGCTTTGCTTCTTTCTTAACTTCTTTTTTCTCTTCTTTCTTATCTTCCCTCTTCTTTACCTCAATCTTCTCATCATTTTTTTCTATCTTTGGCAGCGCCGCAATAGTTATCTTTTCCTCTTTTTTCTCAGGGTTTTTTTGTGGAATATTAGCCGCAGGAAGGGGCTTATCTTTTAAGGCCTCATTAGGCAAGGCCTCGGCTGTCATCTGGATAGGCGCATCCTTATCTTTTATCTGCTCAGGATGAGGGTTGTAGCCTTTTATATAAAAACCGAATACTGGAAATATAAAAAGCAAAACCAATATTGCCGGTATTGCAACAGGATGCCGTGAGAATGTCCTTTTGATCCTCCTGTTGAATTTATCGGGAAGGTCCTTTAACCTTCTAAATAATAATGGCTCAGGCTGCAAGGATGAGAGTAATTCAGTAACCGATATCTTCTTTCTGGCAAACTCCATCTCTGCAGAACACATAATACATTTTTTGACATGCCCCTCAACATACACCCTTCTCTTCTTGTCAAGTTCGCCCTTTAGATATCTGTATATTATATCCTTTACCCTTGTACATTCATTCATTCATTTATATCCTCTATTGTTTCCCCTACAATATTTACGGCTTAACAAAGACCTGTGTAAAATAGAATGCATTGTCCTGTGCCTGTGCTATGCCTATCCCGGACAGCTCATACCCTGCATTGATTATATTCTTATAGTGGCTGGAGCTCTTCAGCCAGTCTTCAAATGCCGACTCAACAGGGTCATCCATGTTCTTGTTTGAGGCAATATTCTCAGCCGCCATTGTCCATTTTATCTTTGCTATTTTTAATCTGTCACCTACAGTCTGCTTATCGGGATTTGTATGGTCAAAGAATTTCCTTTTTATCATATCCCTGCTATGCGCCCTTGCCGCCTTCTGTAGCTTTGCGTCAGATTTAAGCAGAGGCAGCCCCTTTGCACGGCGCTCAGAGTTAACCATATCAAACAGGCGATTCTCCATTATAAATACATCCCGCCGCGGTGTTATTTTTCTTGAAGGAGATGTTTTATGCTCAGCAGAGATTGTGTCATGCAGGAAAACAGATAATGAAATAATTAGGGCAATTAAACAATACCGCAGTATATCGGCCTTTAACATAAATACTTTTTACTTCTCCTTCACAGTATCTATCTGAGCCTTCTGGAGCCTTCCTGAATAATCTATGTAGACTGCCTTCCACTCGCTGAAGATATTCAATACCTCTTTCCCTGCCTCCCTGTGTCCATTGCCTGAATTCTTCATCCCTCCAAAGGGCAGATGCATCTCAGCGCCAATCGTAGGGCTGTTTATATAGGTAATCCCTGCCTGAATATCAAAGACAGCCTTAAATGCCTTATTTATGTCCCTTGTGTAAATAGACGATGAAAGACCATAGCCTGTATTATTCATTACTTCAATGGCCTCATCAAAGCTGTTCACTGGTAATATAACAACTACAGGGCCAAATATCTCCTCTTGCGCAATACGCATTGATGTGTGCCCATCCATGAATATGGTTGGCATATAAAAGAATCCCTTTTTACATTCCCCTTCTTCATAGAAATAACCGCCCGTTAAAAGTTTAGCCCCCTCTTTTTTACCGATGTCAACAAAGCCATGTATCTTCTTTAACTGCGACTCATTTATTAGAGGCCCCATGTCAGTATTAGCAGAGAGGCCGTTCCCTATCCTGATCCTCTTTGTCCTCTCTACAAATTTCTCTGTAAACTCCTTTAAAATATCTTTATGCACAATCAGCCTGCTCGTTGCAGTGCACCTCTGGCCTGTTGTGCCAAAGGCGCCCCAGAGCGCGCCATCCACTGCCAGATCTATATTTGCATCATCCATCACAATCTGGGCATTCTTTCCGCCAAGTTCAAGCGAGCATCTCTTCAGGCTCTTGCCGCATGTCTCTGCAATCCTTCTTCCAACATCTGCAGAGCCTGTAAAGGAGATGAGGTTCACCTTTGGATGCTCAACCAGCGGCATCCCTGCCTCTTCTCCTGTCCCATGGACAAGATTAACTACACCCTTTGGCATCCCTGCCTCCTCTAAGACAGAAACAAGCTCCATTGAAGACGCAGGCGCATCAGAGGCAGGTTTTAACACAACAGTATTGCCGCATATAAGGGCAGGAAAAATCTTCCATGAGGGTATTGCAACCGGGAAGTTCCATGGGCAGATCAGGCCGACAACACCAACAGGCATCCTCACAGACATGCAGAATTTATTTTTTAGCTCTGATGTTGTTGTATCGCCAAAGAGCCTCCTCCCCTCACCTGCCATATAAAAGGCTGTATCTATTGCCTCCTGTACATCGCCCTTTGTCTCATCAAGTATCTTCCCCATCTCCTTTGTTGCAGTCTTTGCAATTGTCTCTTTTTTCTTTCTGAGAAGCTTCTCTGCGTTGTATATTATCTCTGCCCTTGCCGGCGGAGGCGTTCTCCTCCACTTATCAAAAGCGGCAGAGGCTGCCTCCACAGCCATATTAATATCCTCTCTGCCTGATTTAGGAAAGATGCCGACTATTTCGTTTTTATTTGCTGGATTGATATCATTAAAGGCTGCGCCTGTCTTGGATGAAATCCATTCACCATTTATGAAATTTTTATAAACCTCTGGCATAGAGCCCTCTTACTTTTTTTCTTTATCTTCTTCTTTCTTAGGTGTTACATCAATCTCTGTATCGGACATGCCCTTTTTAAAGCCCTTAATTGCCTTGCCGAGGTTGGCGCCGATCTCAGGAAGTTTTCCCACACCAAAAATTAGAAGTACAATAACAAGTATTATTAAAAGCTCTGACATCCCAAGTCCAAACATCTTAAAAGCCTCCTTTAAAATTTCTTGTATTTATCATTTCCCTCACCTTAAAACTATTCGCCCTCTTTCCATATATCCCGCTTCCAAGCTGAGTTGCTACCCTCTTTCCGAGTATTGGGACAGATTCATTTACAAGAACCTCGCAATTCTCCCACATCCCTGAAAATATTTTCAGCTTAAACGGGTATTTGTTAAATGGACTATCTTCAGGTATCTCAATATCAGAGGTAGAAAAGGAAAAATTGGATGTGCAATTCAGCCTGTAAAAGACAAGGCCGCTGCCTTTTACCATTAAAAAGGGATAATTGATCTTAAGGGGTATCTTCATTAATTTTGGCTTTAAATCAAGACTGATTATCTGCCTGCCGTCTGAGGCTGCCTCAAAGTGAAAGGAGTTATTCCTTCTCTTAATAAGTGGAATACAGTCATTACTGTCCTGCAGCGGCCAGAGGTTCTTTGATGCAGTTAAGGGATTGTAAAAAAATCCCCTCTTCTTCTCATACTGTGTATATGCCGGCAGACATGCAAATTCAGTGACCCTTTCTGATTCTTTTAAATTGCATGAGATATAAAAACCGCCTGCAGTGTAGCCCGGCAGGATATTAACTACCTTAAGCGGAGGCGGGATATACTCTACAGCCTTTATTGAAGGGATTAGATAAAGTATTATGAAAGAAAGACTCCTGCTATCTGTCTGCCCCCTATCCTTCATAACATAATTATATACCTTTTAAAAAATTACTGTCAATAAATCTTTAGCAGGCTGTTGAAAAAGTCATCAACAGCCTTGATTACACAGATTAGAAAAAATGATTACACAGATATTTCAAGGAGTTTTAATCTGTGTAATCTGATCTTTTATCTGTGTAATCAGAGATTGTTGGGTTTTTCAACAAGCTCTTAGATTATCTTATCTCTTTTCAAGATTCTCAAATCTGGTATACTTGTCAATATATGCGAGTTTTACTGTGCCGGTAGGGCCATTCCTCTGTTTTCCTATTATTGCCTCTGCCATGCCGCGCCTGCCGCAGGTGCACTGGGCTTCCCTCTCACATGAGCACGGCCTGTATGCCTCATCCCTGTAAATAAATACTATCAGGTCTGCATCCTGCTCTATTGCGCCTGATTCCCTGAGATCAGCAAGCTGTGGCTTTTTCTCTGAACGCGATTCAACTGCCCTGTTAAGCTGGGATATGGCAATTACAGGGATGCTTAGCTCCTTTGCAAGCGCCTTTAATGAACGCGATATCTCTGATATCTCCTGCTCCCTCGTATCTGCCCTTCCCCTGCCCTTCATCAGCTGCATGTAATCAACAATAATAAGGCCAAGCCCATGTTCTGCCTTTAACCTCCTTGCCTTTGCCCTCATCTCAATTACTGACAAGGCAGAGGAATCATCAATAAATATTGGCGCCTCTGAAAGCCTGCCTGCAGCAGTTGTAAGTTTTGGCCAGTCTGTTTTGCCAAGATACCCTGAGCGAAGTTTATGGGCATCAACCCTTGCCTCTGAGCAGAGCATCCTGAGTACAAGCTGTTCCTTTGTCATCTCAAGGCTGAAGATGGCAGCAGGCGTCTGTTTTTCAATCCCTACATACTGGGTAACACACATGGCAAAGGCAGTCTTTCCCATGCCCGGCCTTCCTGCAACTATTATCAGGTCGCCCGGCTGAAACCCTGATGTCATCACATCAAAGTCCAAAAAGCCTGTAGCAAGGCCTGTAACCATCTCCTTTTTTTCATAGAGCCTTTCAATGGTCTCAAAGCTGCTCCTTACAATGTCCTTAACATTAACAAAAGAGGGTTTGATCCTCTTTTCTGATATGGCAAAGATATTTTTCTCTGCATAATCAAGGAGTTCCTCCACATCATGGCTGTTTTCATAACTCGTTGTAACAATCTCGGTAGCGGTATTTATCAGATTCCTCAGCATCGCCTTTTCATGAACAAGTTTTGAGTGGTATTTTATATTAGCAGCAGTAGGCACAGTATTAACAAGCACTGCAAGATACGATGAGCCCCCTATTAACTCCAGCTCACCCTTCTTTTGAAGGTGATCTGTGAGTGTAATCAGGTCTATGGCATCACCCTTTTCATAGAGATCAAGCATGGCTGTATAAATCCTGCGGTGAGTGTCTTTATAGAAATCATCCACATCCACAATCTCAATGGCCTTGTTTAAGGCGGCATTGTCCATGAGTATTGCGCCGAGCACAGACTGCTCTGCCTCTATATTCTGGGGTGGGAGCTTCTGTAAGGCAACATCAATGGTATGCATAGGGTACCTCCAAAAAACAGTCGTATTATAAGTCCTATAGGGCATATAGGACTTATAATACTCCCTAGTATTTTAAACCTGTAACCTGCAGCTTGCAACTAAATAAAAAGCTGGTCTATCTTAATCCTCTTCCTCTTATCGCCTGCAGTGTCTATTAACAGGGCTTCATCTCTCTTTAATTCCCTGCTGCCGAGAACAATAACCTTTGCTATCCTCCATTCCTTTGCATAGGAGACCGAGTCTTTTAAGTCCCTTTTAATTATATCCCTTGCTACATTATAGCCCTTCTCCCTCAGTGTCTTTGCAAGTTTTATGGCATTGGTCTTGTCCTTATTAAAATCAATAATAAGAAAATCCACCCCGCCGTTTTCAGGCTCAATACCCTGTGCCTCCATGGCAGCAATAAGCCTCTCCACATTAAATGCAAAACCTGTAGCCGGCGAAGGCTGGCCAAACCTGCTCAGGAGGCCGTCATATCTGCCGCCGCTTCCAATCTCATAGCCAATGCCTTTTACAAAGACCTCAAAGAGGATGCCGGAGTAATAATCAAACCCCCTCACCTCTGTCAGGTCTATTAATATGTATTCATCAAGGCCATAGAGCTTTAGTATCCTGTATACATCCATGATATTCCTGATAGCTGCCCTTGATTCCTTATTATCGCAAATAGCCTCTGCCCTGTCCAGTATCTCTTCCTTGCCAAAGAGCTCTGAGATTTTTAAAAACCTCTCCCTCTTTGCCTTATTAAAACCTGTTAAAAGACCCTCAACCTTTAACATCTCCTTTTTGGAAAAGGCATCCCTTACCTTTCCTTCTGCCTGAGAATCAAGGCCGAATCCGTTCAGCATTCCCTTAAAGAATCCAATATGACCCATGGCAATCTCAAAATCCCTGAGCCCTATCTTTTTCAGGGATTCTACAGCAATGGCAATCATCTCTGCATCTGCCTCAGGAAGGTCAATGCCTAATAGTTCGCCGCCAATCTGAAATATCTCACGCTGTCTGCCAGCATGCTCTTCTTCGTAGCGGAAGACATTGGCGCTATAGCAGAATCTCATTGGCCCCGGCTTTTCAGCTAATGATGTTGCTGCAATCCGTGCTATCTGCGATGTAATATCAGGCCTTAGGACAAGTATCCTGCCTGTCCCCCTGTCTATAAATTTATAGGATTTATCAATAAGCTCCTCATCTATTCCTTCGGACAGGACATCAAGATACTCAAAGCCTGGGGTTACAATCTCCTGAAAACCCCATTTCAGGAAAACAGAAAGGAGAGATTCTTCAATCCCTCTTTTCTTTGCAGCCCTTTCAGGGAAAAAAGTCCCCACGCCCTTTGGTGTAAGGGATTTAATTGTTCCGTTTAATGTTAGCATTTTATTTCCTACAGCTTTATCTGTTTTGCTGATAAAACATTGGGAAGTTTTTTAATTTGTTCTAATAGAGATGGCGGCACAGGGGAATCAATTCCAACCACTGTTATGGCCTTCCCGCCTGCCTTTACCCTTCCGAAGTGCATCTTCGCAATATTTATATTATTCTGGCCGAGTATGTTTCCAATATTTCCAATTAGACCCGGCTTGTCATTATTGTCAAGAATGAGCATATACCCCTCTGGTATTGCCTCAATGGGAAATTCGTCTATCTGGACAATCCTCGGGTCTTTTTTATTATATAAAGTGCCTGAGACGACACCCGTCTTATTGCCCGCTTTTACCTTCAATGTTATAAGGCTTGTGAAGTCCTCAACATCTGAGACCTTTGATTCCTTAACATTTATCCCGCGCTCCCTCGCAATTATCGGCGCATTTACATAATTTACAATCTGGGTCAGGATTGGTGTTAATAGCCCCTTTAATACGGCTATTGTGATAGGCGCAACATTAAATTCAGCCACATCTCCCCTGTATTCAACTGTCACCTCTGTTAATGCACCCTCATATAACTGCCCCTCAAAACTCCCGAGCCTCTCAGCAAGCGTAATAAAGGGCTGGAGCTTTGGCAGTTGATCAGCAGATACAGAGGGGACATTTACTGCATTCCTTACTGTGCCATGTATAAAGAAGTCCACAATCTGCTCCGCAATCGCTGTTGCCACATTCTCCTGCGCCTCTGTTGTCTGTGCGCCGAGATGCGGCGTCCCAATAAAATTCTCAAGTGTAATTAAGGGATTGTTTACAGGCGGCTCATTTTCAAAGACATCAAAGGCAGCAGCAGCCGCCTTGCCGCTCTTTAGCGCCTCATATAAATCCTGCTCATTAACAATCCCGCCGCGGGCGCAGTTTATTATCCTTACACCGTTTTTCATCTTGGCAATTGTATCCTTGTTAATGAGGCCCTTGGTCTCCTTTGTCATTGGTGTATGGATAGTAATGAAATCCGACCTCTTATAAAGCTCATCAAGACTTACGAGTTCAATCCCCATCTCCTTTACCCGTTCTGGGGAGATAAATGGGTCATAGGCAATGACATTCATCTTCAGACCTATAGCCCGGTTGGCAACTATGCCTCCTATATTTCCAATGCCAATGATGCCGAGTGTCTTGCCGCTAAGCTCAACGCCCATGAATTTCTTCTTTTCCCACTGTCCCTGCCTTAGCAGGGCTGCTGCCTGCGGTATATACCTTGCTGCGGCAAAAAGCATGCCTATTGTATGCTCTGCTGTGGTAATGGTATTGCCGCCGGGCGTATTCATTACAACAACACCCCTCTTTGTTGCAGCAGGTATGTCAACATTATCAAGGCCTGAACCCGGCCTGCCGATTATCTTTAATTTTTTAGCTGCCTCAAGCACCTCCTCAGTAACACTCGTTGCGCTCCTTATAATCAGGGCATCATAATTGCCTATGGCAGACAACAGCTCCTCAGGTGTTGTCTTAGCCCTCGCATCCACCTCAAGGCCAGCCTTTTCTAAGATTTCTATTCCTTGCTTTGATAAATTGTCGCTTATCAGCACCTTCATCTGATCAATACCTCTTCTGCTGCGCCAACACCCTTGCCAAGTTCAAGCTTATATCCCATGCCTTTTAACACCATCTCTACCCCTGAAATAGCAGTGATAACATCAAATGTATCTGCATAACCGAGATGGGCAATCCTGAATATCTTGCCTTTAAGGTGATCCTGCCCGCCTGCAGCAGTGATCCCATACTTTTCCCTCAGTTCTTTATATATCTTCTGGCCGTCAAAGCCGTCAGGTGCGTATACTGCAGTCAGCGCATCAGTCGGCGATTCCTTTGGGAATAAGGGAAGGCCTATCGCCTGCACACCCTTTCTTGTTGCCTCTGCAAGCCTGCTGTGTCTTTTAAATATATTCTCAAGCCCCTCCTTCTTCATCATCCTCAATGCCTCGCAGAGCCCGATGATAAGAGAGACAGCAGAGGTAAAATTCGTCTGATTCTTTAAAAGATTATCCCTTTCCTTTTTAAAATTAAAATAAAACTTCGGGGCCTTTGCCTTATCCGCAAACTTCCATGCCTTATCACTTACGCTTACAAATGCAAGGCCCGGCGGAAGCATTAGCGCCTTCTGCGAGCCTGTGATCACCACATCAAGCCCCCAATCATCTGTCTTTATATCAAAGACGCCGAGGGCTGTTATGGCATCCACAACCAAAATAGTATCTGCATATTTCCTTACAATATCTGAAACGGCCTTTGTATTGTGGGCAACGGCTGTTGATGTCTCGCTTGCCTGCATGAGCACAGCCTTAATTGCAGGATCCTTTTTCAGCGCCTCCTCCACCTGCTCGGGTTTTACTGCATAGCCCCACTCTACCTTTATCTCTACAGGTGTAATGCCATAGGCCTGGCATATCTTTAACCATCTTTCACCAAACTTTCCGCCATTAATAACAAGCGCCTTATCACCGGGTGAAAGGAAATTCGTAACTGACCCCTCCATCCCGCCTGTACCGCTGGATGATAAAATCAATACATCATTCTTTGTCTGAAACAGCCATTTCAGATTGCCCCTTACCTCTTCAAAAATAGGGAGGAATTCAGGCGCCCTGTGATGGATAATGGGCATTGCCATTGCGATCAATACCTCGGGCGGGACAGGTGTAGGCCCCGGTGCAAGTAAATATCTTTTAAGCATTACAAACTCTCCTCAAATAAAATAACCCCATATTTATGGGGTATAAATTAAACGTTAAACTAACATAATAACCATATTATTGTCAAGGGGAATGGAAGCGGTTTATCTGGTCTCTTCCTCCATCTTGGATACATTTCTGATTACAACAAATATCCGCTGGTTGTTGTCTGCCTCATCCATTGGAAATAAAAAGAAACCGAGCTCATCCTGCCTGAAGCTATAGGTATAACCGCTTATTACCTCGCCGTCAGGAAAGGTAACCTTTACCCGTTTGCCCACATCACCCGGCACCCTCTTTGGCGCAGAGGCATGTTTATCACCTTCCTTTTTGCCGTAAAAATCCCTCACAAAAAATATGGCCTTCATTACAGGGACCGAGACCTCTTTTATCTTATCAGTATCATCATCCCTGTATATTATGTGAAAGTTCTCCCTTACAGGGACAAAATCATTGGTAACACCCCTCATGATAGTCCCGTCCAGAAATTTTATTACAACCTTATTGGATAACTGAACCACACCCCACCGCCTTTGACTAACCCTGCTAAGATAATATATAATTATAAAGTTTGTCAAGGAGGAACTTTGAACAGGTTTATTGCAGACACCATGCTCGGAAGGCTTTCCACATGGCTCCGCATCATCGGCTATGATACACTATATTTTAAAGACATTGATGATGCATCGCTTTTGAGATTGGCAAGGGAAGAAGGGCGGGTCATACTCACAAGAGACACACTTTTATTAAAGAGGCGGGAGATAGGGGATTATGTATTTATTAAAGATAATGAGCCGATAAATCAGCTCAAGCAGGTCATTGCTGTTTTATCTTTAAATACAAGAGACAATCTCTTCACGCGCTGTACCCGCTGTAATGAAATACTCATATCAATAGAAAAGAAGTATATTGAAGATCTTGTGCCGGAATATGTATTTGAAACAAACAATATCTTTACACAATGCAGGATATGCAGGAGGGTATACTGGAAGGGCACACATTTTAAGAGGATTGAGGAGAGGTTGAAAGGTATAATTAAGGAATATGAAAAAATCATGCCAATTGATTGGCACAAATGACAATGAAAATAATAACAGACCTAAAGGTCTGTTTCTACGAATTGCGAGGTTTTGTAGAAACAGGTCTTTAGACCTGTTAAAAAAAGGGATTTTCAGGTGAAAGATAATAATTACTTCAGGCTTATAATCTCAAAAGACAATAATGGCTTTATGAACATGGCCATTGATGAGGCAATTGCCATCTCATGCAGGAAGAAACTATCGCCCCCTGCTTTAAGGTTATACACATGGAGTCCCCCCTGTATCTCTATCGGATATTTTCAGGATATAAAAGAAGTCAATATTCAGGAATGTAAGAGGCAGAAAATAGATATCGTAAGACGGCTTACAGGCGGTAAGGCGGTGCTGCATAATAAGGAGATAACCTACAGCATTATCTCGCCTGTGAAAAGCCCCATCTTCCCGGCTGACATAAAAGGGTCATACAAAAAAATAGCGCAGGGCCTGCTGCTCGGGCTTAAGAACATGGGTATCTCAGCAGAGATTGCAGAAGACAGGGCAAAGGAGCTTCACAGATTCTCATGTTTTTTGAATACCTCATTTTATGAAATAACGGTTAAAGGCAAAAAACTAATTGGAAGCGCGCAGAAGCGGTGGAAAGATATTTTTTTACAGCACGGCTCCATAATCATTTCTTCGCCATATTCATTACTTTCAGATTTAATAAACTTCAAAGACCAAGAAGAAAAAAGGGATTTCCTCAGGCTTCATGCAGAAAAGGGCACATCAATATCTGAGGAATTAAAAAGAAATGCCTCTGAGGGTGAAATAATAGATGCAATTAAAAAAGGCCTTGAAGATGGAATCGGAATCAGGCTGAAAAAAGATAGGTTGACTAAAGAAGAAAAAATAGATGCGCACAGGCTCTTTACTGAAAAATACAATACCCGACGCTGGAATTATAACCACCTGCCTTGACCTTAATAGGGTTTTTTGGTATATTTAAATAGAAGGAGCGGCGTTTTTTCTTGACAATAGTAATAGAAAAAGGTATCTTTTCAACGGCTTTTAAAAATAATTGTTAATAGGGCTTCACAAAAATCGTTTCGCCCTTGATTACACAGATTACAAGAAACAGATTACACTGATAAGAGGAAGTTTTAATCTGCGTAATCGCTTTTAAGAATCTGTGTAATCATCTAATATAGGGAGGTAAGGTTGAAGAAAAAAAGTAAAAAAACCGGATATCTTTTGTTTATCATCCCCTTCTCTTTTTTAATTTCATCCTGCTCAGCAAATCTTCTTGCCATTAAAGAAACACCCAAGACAGAACCGAATAAGATACAAATAGATAAAGATACAAAAAACCTTGCCAAAGGCGAGATAGATAATTCATCTTCATTATCCAATGATCATCAACAGCAAACGCCTGACATTCAACATTACACAGCAATAATAGTAGTAGAGCCTCCGCCTGCCACTGATGTAGAAAACCTGAATGCGCCCGCAAATGAGGAAGAATTTGCAGAAACAGAAAAAGCTATTCCAGAGGGGGAAGAGGAGATAACCTATGATGTGCCTATTGTTGTTAATAACAGCGTTGAGGCGCATTTAGAATATTTTAAGACCCGTGGCAGAGAAAAATTTGAATTATGGCTGTCAAGGTCTGGCAGATATATTCCAATGATGAAGGATATACTTCGTAAGAAGGAGCTGCCTGAGGACCTTGTGTATTTAGCATTAATTGAAAGCGGATTTAATCCTAATGCCTATTCAAGGGCTAAGGCTGCAGGGCCATGGCAATTTATGAAATATACCGGGAAAAGATATGGTCTTAAGATAGACTGGTGGATTGATGAGCGCCGCGACCCCAAAAAGTCAACGATTGCTGCGGCAAATTATCTGACCGATCTTTATAATATGTTCGGCTCCTGGGACCTTGCAATGGCATCATATAACGGAGGCGAGGGAAGGGTTCAGCGGGCAATGGCAAGAACAAAGACAGATGACTTCTGGCAGCTAAAAAAAACGCGCCACCTCCACAAAGAAACCAGGAACTATGTACCCAAATATATGGCAGCGACAATCATTGCAAAGAACCCGGTGGAATATGACTTTGACATAAATTATCTTGAGCCAATACAATACGATGAGGTTCAAATAGAAGAGAGCACTGACCTGAGGGTCATTGCAAGGTGTGCTGGTGTTACCTATGAAGAAATTAAGGAGCTAAATCCTGAATTAAGGAAATGGGTTACCCCGCCAAATGTAAACAGGTATATTCTAAAAATTCCTACAGGTACAAAGGAAATATTCCTTGAAAATTATAGCAAGATACCTTCTGATGAGAAGGTAATATGGGAGAGACACCTTGTAAAAAAGGGTGAGACCATATCTTTCATTGCAAGAAAATATCGTGTAACCGTTGATGACCTGAAAAGGATTAATCTGTTAAAGAATGGGGTAATCAGGGAAGGCGATCACCTGTTAATCCCTCATGCACCTGAGGGGACAAAGGCAAGTATCAGGCTTGCCAGCACACCCCTAACAGAGGGAAAACATACGGTCTATCACAGAATAAAAAAGGGCGACACCCTGTGGAAGATAGCAAAAAATTATAATGTCTCCATAGCAAGTATAAAAGAATGGAACAGACTTAAAAGCGCTAAAGACCTTCGGGCCGGCAAAAGCCTGAAGCTGATTGTGAATGCTGATGACCTATAATCCAACTCGTCTGCCGAGTTTAAAGGCGTGGAGATTTTTTTCAACAGAGGACGGCGGGACGCATCTCTTGATTACACCTTCCCACAGTGTCTGCTCAAATGGAAGATAATTTGACAGCCTGCCGAGGAGAACAAGGTTTACAGCTCTATTATCACCTGCCTTTTCAGCAATTGCAAACCCGTCCATCAACTCTGCATCCTTATATCTCTTTTTGATTAATTCAAAGTCATCTTTGGGATGTTTATTTTCTTTTCCATTGTAGATAGAGATAGGATATATCTTCTGATTGTTCACAATAATCCTGCATTTCTCACTGAGGATATTCAGACAGCGAAGCGCCTCTAATATCTCAAAGGCGATTAAGAAATCTACTTCACCTTCTCTGATAATAGGAGAGTATACCTTCTCGCCAATTCTTACCTGACTGACAACAGAACCGCCGCGCTGCGACATGCCATGGATATCGCTCTTCTTAACATCCAGTCCTGCCGCATGGGCAATCTCAGATAATATATCACTGGCAAGAAGCACCCCCTGCCCTCCTACACCGGCAAAAAGGAGATTTATTGTTTTATTAAAATCTTTTTTCAAGGCTTTATAGCTCCTATCTTGCATAAATCTACACACAGGGCACAGCCATTGCATAATATTGGATTGATTATAAGAACGCCCTTATTATCTATAAATTCCCTCTGAATCGCAGGGCAGCCGAGTTTTAAACAGATCAGACATCCGTTGCAAAGGGAAGGATCTACTCTCAAAGGAGGAACGGCTTTTTTAATCTCTGCTACATGCTTTAAAAGTATGCAGGGTGATTTTGATATAATAACTGACGGTCCATCATAGTTTACCTCTTCAGATATTGTCCTTTCAAGCTCGTCTAATTTAAATGGGTCAATAAATCTTACCCTATCAACACCGAGCGCCCTGCATATCCCTGCAATATTTATCTCCTTTGTCTCTTCTCCTTTAAGTGTATAACCTGATGCAGGATGGTCCTGCCTCCCTGTCATTGCAGTTGTGGAATTATCAAGGATTATCACTGTGGCAATCCCTTTATTGTAGACAATATTCAAAAGCCCTGTCATGCCTGAATGGAGGAATGTGGAATCTCCAATCACTGCGACAACCTTCTTGCGGTCTTTTTCATTCAATACCTTTTCCATTCCAAAGGCCTGACATATCCCGGCGCCCATACAGAGTGTGCTGTCAATTGCATTGTAGGGCGGCATGGCCGCAAGTGTATAACAGCCAATGTCACCTGCAATATAAAGGCCGAGCCTTTTCAAAATGTAGAATATCCCAAGATATGGACACCCTGCACACATAACAGGCTCTCTCGCAGGAAGATTAATATTGGCCTTTTTCCTCTTACTTTTTTTACCAAAGAGTCCCTCATGAACAATATCAGGGGTCAGTTCACCAACAGATGGAAATCTCTCCTTGCCTGTCACATTAATGCCATATCCCTTTATTTCCTCTTCAATAAATGGGTCAAGCTCTTCAACCACATAAGTCTTTTTAAATCTATTAACAAAATCCCTGATAAGTTTTGTCGGAAGCGGGTAGGTAAGGCTGAGCTTTAAGACAGGTATATCGCCGCACACCTCTTTTACATATTGGTATGCAACACCGCTTGTTATGATCCCGATCTTGCCTTTTTTATTGCCTTGATAATCCGATCTATTATATAAAAAATTTTCTGAGTACACCCGTATTCTCTCTAACCTCTTTTCAACAAACCAATGCCTCTCCCTTGCATATTTAGGGATCATTACAAATTTTTCAGCATTATTGGGTAGGGCAGTCTTTTTTATTTCCCTATTTTTGATCTGCTTAAGCTGCACCAATGATTTGGAATGGGAGGTTCTTGTTGTTGTTCTGAGGATTACAGGTGTGTCAAACCTTTCGCTTATCTCAAAGGCAAGTATCGTAAAATCGTAGGCCTCCTGACTGTCAGAGGGCTCTAATAAAGGTATCTTTGCGAATTTTGCATAATGCCTGTTGTCCTGCTCATTCTGGGAGCTGTGTATGCCGGGGTCGTCTGCTGTGATTATTACAAGGCCGCCGTTTACACCTGTGTATGATAAGGTCATAAGGGGATCTGAGGCAACATTAAGCCCAACATGCTTCATTGCCGCAAGCGCCCTTGCCCCTGCCATTGATGCGCCTGATGCAGCCTCTAATGCAACCTTTTCATTTGGCGACCATTCTGCATAAATATCCGTATATCTTTTTGCGATGTTCTCTAATATCTCTGTGCTTGGTGTGCCCGGATAGCCTGCGGCAAATCTAACGGCTGCATCATAAGACCCTCTCGCTATTGCCTCGTTGCCGGATAAAAACTCTTTGTGCTGCGGTCTTAATAGTCTTCTACTTTTTCTTATCTTCACCCTTTAATATACCTAACCTTGCAGCTCCCTCTGCCGCCCATGGTGAGGATGGAAAATCCCTGATTAAGGCGCTATATTTATTAATGGCATCATCCTTTTTCTGGAGGGTTTCATATATCCTTGCAAGCTCAAAATATGCCTGATCCCTTCCATCAATAGAGATGTCAGAGATTATCTTATTTAACATCTCTATAGCCTTATCATAATCCTTTTTTGCAATATAGACATATGAGAGCTTCTGCATGACCAGTCCAAGGAGGATATTATTCCCGGAATATTTATTTATGAATTTCTTATAGGCCTCCTCTGCCTTGTTAAGATCATTCATCCTGAAATAGGCATTTCCTATGTTATACTGCGCAATTGCGGCGCTCTTGCTATTCGGGTACTTATTAATCAGATCCTCAAAAAGCTCAATAGACTTCTTATATCCATCACTGCCTGCTGTATCCTCATGGCCGTAGTAATATCTCATTGCCTGATACTCAAGGCCTGCTGCATTTTTGTTTATATAGTCCTTATAAAAATACACGCCGAGTATTGTCCCGCCAATCACTGCAGCAGATGCTAAGGCAATTATGACAACCCTGATATTTTCCTCCACAAACAGGGTCATCCTTCCAATGGCGCTTATAAATTCATCAGGCTTTTTTAATGTCTTCTCAATTACCCTCTTTCTATATGCCATATATCAACCCCTTATATCCTTTTAACAATCTCCTTTGAATTATTAAATATCTCTTTCATTAATCTTACCGGTATACCAGCGCCCATTAAAACCCTTCCAGCCATTGCATCTGAAACAAGGTCGCCGGGCTGATGCGAATCTGTATTTATAATCAGCTTAGCGCCAATCTTCATCGCCTCAGAGGCAACATATCCATTCGTATATGAATGGCCTGACCGTGTAGTTATCTCAAGATATATCCCCTTCTTCTTTGCAAGGAGGAGATCCTTCTTATCTATCAGACCCGGATGGGCCAGTATATCCACCCCTGCCTCTATTGCTGCCCTGTTTGTGCCGGGTATTACAGGCTCAACAATCGTCTCGCCATGGACAAGGACAAGCCTTGCGCCGAACAGCCTTGCCTCATTTGTAAGATCAGCAATGGTATCAGGCGGTATATGTGTAAGCTCAACGCCGGGGATGGCCTTTATATTCCACCTCTTGTTTATTACATTGCAGGCCTCAATAATCCTCGGCACTATAAAATCAAGATTAGAGGCATCGGCATGGTCTGTAATCGCAATGGCAGAATACCCCATTACCAAAGCCCTTCTTACAAGCTCTGTTGGCAGAAGCGCCCCATCGGAAAAAAGCGTATGTGTATGCAAGTCAATCATGGCGTCGGTATTTTATATAATAATGGCGGGTGAAAGTCAACGAAAACTTTAGCTTAATACAAACTAACTTGCTCTCAGCAATTTAACGCAACACCCGTTGGTATGCTTCGTAAGGTGTT
>CAKKST010000393.1 GCA_919903585.1 Nitrospiria bacterium
TCCCCTATCTTTGCAAATAACATCTCAAGCTCCATATCCCTATCCTCACCGAGAGTGCCCAATGCGTCTGCCCTGCACTGTCTGCAATGGGTCATCTGGGAGATATACTGCGAACATCTCTTCCTCATCTTTGCCATCATTTCATAACTTGGCCCCTGCAGGTCTTTAAATTCAGCCTGTGGGATAATGCTGGTAATATTCATTATAGATGCGCCCATTTCGCCTGTGAGCCTTGCAATCTCAGGAATCTCTGAATCATTTATTTCAGGGATATAAATGGTATTTACCTTAACAAGCAGCCCTGATTCAACTGCCATCTTTAACCCCAGCCTTTGATTTTTTAAAAGCAGATTTGCGGCTTCTATTCCCCTATAGGTTATATTTTTGTATATAACCACGGAATATATCTTCTCCGCTGTCTCTGGACTCACAGCATTTATAGTAATTGTTAAACTCTTAATCCCGGCCTCAATGAGGTCGTTTAATTTATCCGGAAGCAGCAGACCATTGGTTGAAATGCAGAGGATGAGGTCTGGAAATTTTTTATGAATGGCTCTCATCGCCTCAAATGCGGCATCATTTGACAGCGGATCGCCGGGCCCGGCAATGCCGGCAACCCTTATCCTCTCATCCCTCTCCACTGCAACATGCACACGCTCCACTGCCTCATCCACATCAAGAACCCTGCTTGATACACCAGGCCTTGATTCATTTGCACAGTCGTATTTTCTTATGCAGTATCTGCACTGGATGTTGCACGCAGGGGCAACAGGAAGGTGTATCCTTCCATATTTATGATGCGCCTCCCTTGAGAAGCACGGATGGGTTTTTATAACATCATTCATCGCGCACCTCTATATGTACATGGCATCTCTTTGTGCAGACCCTTGCACATGCCTCGCAGCCGATGCAGTTTTCTGAATTTGCAACTGACATCACCTTATTCCCCATATCATCTCCGTATTCATCATCTCCCTCAAAAGGCTTCTCTATAAGTTCAAGCACATCCATTCCGCATACCTTATAGCAGCGCCCGCAGCCGATACATTTATCAACATCAATGGATTCAATAAACTTGGGTATCCATGTTTTGCCGCCCCGCGTATATCCAACAATTGCCATAAATCCTCCATCACTTAAAAACTATTTACTGACGACTATTCACTATTCACTCATTGTCATGCAATTGCCTCTCCATCCCTCTCACCTGTCCTCACCTTTACAGCGCCCTCTATTGGCGATACAAATATCTTTCCATCACCATGTTTGCCGGTCTGATTGACCTTGATTAATGATTTTACTACCTTGTTCACCACATTATCAGGCACAACTATGGTAAGCATCCTCTTTGGCACATAGAGCGCAATCTTCGGCAGCGTATGCTCAAGGGCATAGGTTGAGGGTGTTGGTTTTAGCCTGACAGTCGTGGAAAAGCTTTCTGGCATATCTTCATCTATTTCAGCAAACATTGCGCCCTTTTGCTTTCCCCTTCCATCAACGCTCTGAATGGTGAGGGACGGATACCCCAATTCATCAAGCGCATGCTTTGTGTCAGGGAGTTTGTCCCTTCGTATAATAGCTGTAATTTCCTTCATAAAACTTCTCCCTTCCTGAATCAATATTTCTAAAAATCCCCCTCCATTTGATTTATAACCCTCGTTCCCCCGTTCTCACCGTATACGCAGCCTCTACAGGGCTTATAAATATCTTTCCATCTCCTATAAAACCTGTTTTTGCTTTATCCTGAATTATCTTTATAACCTTCTCAGCTTCTCCATTCTCAACAACCATCATGATAAGGGTCTTTGGAAGCTCATCGTAATGCACAGGCCCGACGTGAAGCCCCTTCTGTTTTCCCCTTCCAAATACAGGCATCTTTGTGAGGGATGGGAATCCCGCGCCCTCAAGCGCCAGAACTACCTCCTGCTCTTTTTCCGGCCTGATGAAAGCCCTGATCATCTTCATTTTTCTTTTCCTCCTCGTTAATTTATTATTAATATCCCCCTCACCCTATCCCTCTCCCCATAGGGGAGAGGGGATATCTTTGGTCTCTCCCGCAAGGGAAATTTGTAGGGGCAATTCATGAATTGCCCCTACTTATCAATCTTTCCCCTCCCTTGATGGGAGGGGACTAAGGGGAGGGTGAAAATTACTATTAACTGTTCACTGCCTTTCTAAGCCACGGCGGAGGAGATGTCTTCAAAGTCACAAGCAGTTTTTGCAATGATTCCTCAATAGAGACTGTCTCCTTCACCTTTATAGGCATCATGCCCTTTTTAACAAGCCTTGCTGCTGACGGCCCGCCTATCTCTGTGAGAAATACAATTTTACAGTCAGCGAGTTTAGCAACTTTACTCTGCACCATGTCGTCGTGTATCTCGGCTATTCCCTTGCTCTCCTCTATTGCTGCATCCCTGCCATCTGCGAATCTCCTTAATTCAATTAATTTATATCCATCTGCTGTTAATTCGTAAATGGCAAACATACCTGCCCTGCCAAAATGCTCGTCAACATTAATGCCATCTGTTGTCGCAAAGGCTATCTTCATCACCATACCTCCATGATCCCCCTCACCCTAACCCTCTCCCACAAGGGGAGAGGGAATCAAAGAGAGAACCTCTCAGTTCAACGGAGGTCTCTCTAATATTTCCCCTCCCTTGATGGGAGGGGACTAAGGGGAGGGTGATAGTAAATTTCAATGATTGCACATTAATAAATTCGCCACCTCATTAATCATCATCAGTGTTCCTTCATACCCAATAGTAATCCTGTGATTGTTCCCAAGAATTTTATGCACAGGAAACCCAATCTGGTATAAAGGCATGTCGAGCCTCTTTGCTGTATCCTCAGCATGGGAGTTTGAGATTAACACATCAAAATCTCCTTTTACAGAAAAAAGGTCTCCAACAACTACCTCTTCTGCTAAAATCTTATTCATTGATGGCGAATGAGAGGGAATTACTGCAAGCTCAACCCTTGCACCCATCTCCTCAAGCCATCTTGATGTTTGTGTGGCATGGTCTGGCTCAAGTGCAATACAAATATTTTTATTCCCATAATAGAAATGGGCATCCCTCATTCCATCAATCAGGATTCTTCTCTGTCTATCATATCTTTCTGACATCTGTCTTCCACTCAGCATTGAAAGTGTTTCCATAAACATATCCATATCCTTTAGTCCTGATATGCTTTCAAATACCATATATTCAATGCCAAATCTATTTTTCAGAATTTTTACAGCTGGCTCCATGCTTGCACCTATTGCAATTGTAAATTCAGACGCGCCCATTTCCTGTATTTCGTCTACAGACGTCCCTCCAACAGCGACTGCTGAAAACCCCTGCCTGCTTCCATCAAGCGCAGAGAGGTCTGGAAGGATTATCGGCCTTAATCCAAAGGATTCAATAATCTCCCTTAGCTCTGTAAAATCAGCAGGGGTAAGATGCGAACCCACAAGGACATTAATTTGTTTTCCTGCATTATTGATCTGTTCTCCAAATCCCCCTATCACCCCTTTTAAAATCCCCCTCTGTCCCCCTTTGCTAAAGGGGGATGTAGGGGGATTATCACTCCACAATCCGCATTCCACAATCCCAAGGACTGACTCCACTGCCTTTGCATATCCAGTCTCAAGCCCGCCTTCATAATCTGGAGTAGGGACATAGATAACCTTGACCCCTGCCCCTTGCCCCTTGCCCCTTTTTAAAGCGCTTGCTGTATCATCACCCTTGACCTCTGTTAGCCCTGAAGTGAGGATTCCGATTACATCTGGAGCATTCTTTTCTATAATTTCTTCAGCAACCCTGATTAAATTCTCCTCACTGCCCATTACCACATCCTCTGTGAAGAGTTTAGTGCTTGCAAGGGCTACGGGCTCCCTGAAATGTTTTGTCAGAAGCACCTTCGCAAGAAAGCTGCAGCCCTGCGCCCCGTGAATAACTGGAATTGAATTATCTATTCCCTGAAATGCAATCGCAGCGCCAATGGACTGGGAATGCTTAAGGGGATTGATAAGGACATCTCTTTTCTGAGGGGCAAGGGTCAAGGGGCAAGGGGCAAATTTATTTTCTTTGACCCCTGACCCTTGACCCCTGACCCTTTCACAAAATCTAATGCTATTGCTTATCTGCTCTGCCAAATTTATCAGTCCTTCATATCCTGCATATGCAGTATGCCTTTCCTGATTTACATCAATAAAAGGAAAGCCCTCTTTTATTGCAAGATACTGATTCCTTCCTCCTGCCACAAGTATATCTGCATTTCTATCCTTCATAAGTTTGAGAAGACCTTTAGCCGTTACATCCTCAACAAGAGGCGCATCCTCACCCAATATCTCTTTCATCTTCTCCTCATCCTCAAAGGTGCTTTTTTTCGTTCCCACAGCAGCTATCTCAATACCTAAATCAAGGAGTGCAGAGATAAAAGACCAGCTCTTCACGCCGCCTGCATAAAGAATGGCTCTTTTGCCTTTGAGATTTGAGTATTCCTTTAGCCTTTCGTCCAGTCTTTGTTCTTCCCTTGCAATAATTGATTCTATTTTTTCTATTAAAGATTCCCTTGCTCCTTGACCCCTGACCCTTGACCCTATTATTCTCATTGCCTTTGACATCTCTGTCTTCCCGAAAAATGAGACCTCAACAAAAGGGATACCATATTTCCTTTCCATACCCTTTGCTACATTTATCAATGCGCGGCTGCATACAACAACATTCAGTTTTGCCCTGTGTGCGTAAGTTATCTCCTCAAAGGTGGAGTCTCCTGTTATTCTTGAGAGAACCTGTATGCCTGCCTCTTTAAACAGAGGCTCAATCAGCCATAAATCACCGGCAATATTATATTCGCCGATGAGGTTTACAAATCCCCCTTCATCCCCCTTTTTCA
>CAKKST010000394.1 GCA_919903585.1 Nitrospiria bacterium
AGACATGGATAGCCTACAAGAGGGCAAAAGAGGTGGATGCAATCAGACTCAGACCGCATCCATACGAATTCGTTTTGTATTATGATATATAAGAAAAACCTCTCTATAAGCGGGGTGCTTTGCACCCCGCTTATAATTTCCCTTTTCGCTAACCATTTAAAATATTCCTAATAATTTATACAAAGATGAAAATCCTTGACATATCATTATTAGTCATTTATTATACACATAAATAGTGTGTATAACGGAGGTGTAGTATATTATGGTAAGAATTAATACCATACTCTCAGAAGATATAGTAGAAAAACTTGATAACATTGCCAAAGATGAAAAAAAGAGCCGAAGTATGCTGCTTAGAAAGGCTGCTGAAAAACTTATTGAAGAATATCAACACAGGTTAGAGGAGAAACATAAAAGAGAACGGATAAAACATGCTATTGAGGTACAGGATAGACTCAGAAAAAAATCCGGGAAATGGAATGGGGTCTCTGAGATCAGGAAGTGGAGAGAAGCATCACGATGAAGGGATGCGTGCTTGATACCTCGGTTGTTATTAAGTGGTTCAGCGAATATAATGAAGATGACCTTGATAAAGCGCTTATCCTCAGAGATAAAATTTTAAAAGGCGAATATCCTACAACAGTTCCTGACCTTATTTTCTATGAGCTTGCCAATGCCCTCAGATATAATCCCCAATTTGATATTAAAGATGTAAAGGATGCAATAAATAGTGTAATTGATTTAGGATTTGAAATAAAAGGTATTGATGAAATTACACTTGGGCATGCTGTTGAGACAGCCTATAAATTTAAAGTGACAGTTTATGACGCCTATTTTTTGGCCCTATCCCAGATAGTGAATAAACCATTTATTACAGCAGATTATAAATTTACTGAGCGGGTAAGAGGGTTCAAGAACATAATCAAATTGTCTGATCTTTAAACCCATACTTAGAATCAAAAAATGTGGTGTGAATGATTCACTTGACTATCTCTAAAATGTGTGATTAAATTTGCCTAACATCTAATCATTTTGTTAAGTTGTTCAATCATTCGTAGAGAGGTGCCTCTATGGCAGAGGTAAATGTCAGCAAGGATATAGCAGGCAGGATTATAGTTTCCTTCCCTTACAACCCTTTGTGGATTAAAAAGATCAAAACCGTTCCTCGCCACAGATGTCACCCCGATGAAAAGCACTGGAGCTTTCCTGATACGGATGGGACTTTTGAGCAGATTCTAAAGGTTTTTGAAGGCGAAGAAATCCAAATTGGCCCAACCCTAAAGAAGACCATTCCTAACTTACAACCCTCTCGTAAGACCAAAGATATTCCCTCTCCCCTTGCGGGAGAGGGACAGGGTGAGGGGAACTTAAAAGACCTCCGCAGGGAACTCCTTTCAAAAAAATACAGTTACAAGACTGTAAAGGCTTACCTTTATTACAACAGAGATTTCCTGAATTTTACTGGCAAAAGCCCGCCTGACATCAACGATTCTGACATTAAAGATTACCTCCTTTATCTTGCTGAAGAAAGACAATCGGCAACTTCCACACTCAATCAGGCAATCAATGCCCTTAAGTTTTATTACGGCTCAATGCTGAAGAAAAAGTTCGTGTATGAAGTCAAAAGACCTCGTAAGGATAAAAAGCTGCCTGTTGTTTTGAGCAAAGAAGAAGTTGAAAGGATTCTTAAAGCAGTTGATAATCTCAAACATAAAGCTATTCTGATGATGGTGCATGCAGCAGGTTTAAGAGTCGGTGAAGTTGTTAAACTCAAAATAGAAAATATAGATAGCAAGCGGATGTTGATTCACATAAAAGGCGCCAAGGGCAGAAAAGACAGATATACGATGCTTTCTGAAACAGCATTGGAAATTTTAAGGGAATATTGGAGGCAGTATAAACCGCAAAAATGGCTCTTTGAAGGTGCAAGGAAAGACAGATACATAGCAACAAGAACTGTTGATAAAATTATGGAACATGCATGTACAAAAGCTGGTATAAACAAGGATGTTTCTGTTCATACTTTAAGACACAGTTTTGCTACTCATTTACTGGAAAGTGGAACTGACTTAAGATATATTCAGGAATTATTGGGGCATGCAGACAGCAAGACGACCGAGATATATACGCACGTCAGTACAAAAAGTCTTGGTAAGATAAAAAGTCCCTTGGACGGCTTAGAACTGAAGAAAGGAGATAATGACTGACAATATTTATCCAGAAAATGGTTTTTGGGTGATTCAGCCAGAATTGGAATATCCGA
>CAKKST010000395.1 GCA_919903585.1 Nitrospiria bacterium
ACACAATTTCCAGGGAATGCTGCAATCGGGGATAGCGATTCTGTGAAACTTGCCTATTCCTTTGGCGAGATTACTGCGAGAGAGCTAAAGGCTGTCGGCATAAATATGGATTTTGCGCCTGTCCTTGATGTGAATACAAATCCCCAAAACCCTGTTATCAATGAACGGGCATTCAGCGATAATCCGGTAAAGGTGAGCATGCTCGGCCTGTCTGTGATTGCAGGCCTGCAGGATAATGGGATAATCGCGTGCTGCAAACATTTTCCAGGGCATGGCGATACCTCTCTGGATTCTCATTATCAGTTGCCTATAGTGGAGCATGATCTTGAAAGGCTGAGGGAGATTGAGTTCCTTCCCTTTAGACAGGCTGTGCAAAATGGTGTTGCTGCTGTTATGACAGCCCATGTTATTTATAAGGGCATTGATAAAAAATATCCTGCCGCTATTTCTGAAAAGATTGTTCATAACCTGCTGCGCAGGGAAATGGGGTTTAACGGCCTTGTTATAACAGATGACCTTGAGATGAAGGCCATTGCTGATAATTACAATATAGAGGATGCCGCCATTCTTGCAGTAAGCGCAGGCGCTGATATGCTGCTTCTCTGCAGGGATCATGGAAAACAGAAGGCTGCCAGGGATGCGCTGATAAAGGCAGTTAAGGACAAGACTATTTCAGAAGGCAGGATTGATGAATCAATAGAAAGGATTGACGCCTTAAAAAAGAGATTTCTTAAGGATGTGCTGGTTAATTTAAAGAATATAAAAGAGGCTGTGGGGAACAAAAGGCATCTGGATATTGCAAAAAAGATTACTTCTTATTCGCACACTCCTTTATAAATTCCTTTATTATCTCCTCCTGCTCCTTATTCTTTTTATACAATGCCTCCGGGTGCCACTGCACGCCGATTACAAATCTGTGGTTTGGGCTCTCTATAGCCTCAATAAGGCCGTCCTCTGAAACAGCGCTTCCCAACAGAACCTTTCCATATATCTTTACCCCCTGATGATGCGAGCTGTTTACCATTATTGAATCCTTCATTACTATCTTGTGCAGCCTGCTGTTATTTGTTATCTTCACGCTGTGCGAGGTATTATCCTTTGGGGCCTTTTGCTGGTGGTTTATGGCGCCCCTTAACTGGGTTGGGATATCCTGATACAACGCGCCGCCGGCAAGGACATTCAGAAGCTGCATCCCGCCGCATATCCCTAATACAGGCATATCCTTATCAAGCGCGATCTTTGCCAGCGCCATTTCAAAGCCTGTCCTCTCCTCTTTGATCTCTCCAAGCTTCTGGGATGCCTCTTCACCATAATATCTCGGATCAATATCAAAATTGCCGCCTGTAATCAGGAGGCCGTCAATCATCTCCATATATTTTTCTATTAATTCGCTGCCTGCTGTAATGGGCAGTAAAAGCGGTATGCCGCCGTTCTCCTCAATGGCATTTACATAGGCCTCTTTTAAAAATAGATATGGCTCTTTCTTATCCTTTGACCTTGCTGTTGGATGCTCATAGTCCACTGTAATCCCTATTACAGGCATCCTCTCAATATATCGGGCAGAGACCTCCACAAGGCTCTGGAACATATCCCTGACTGTTTTGGCAAGCTCTGAGTATCTTAAGGGCTTTGTAATATAACCTGAGGCGCCGAGCCTGAGCGCCTTTTCCTTGTCATCGCCTGATGCAACAGTGGTAACAATAATAATCGGCGTTAAGGCATCATCCATGTTTTCCCTTATATGCTCTACCACCTTAAGACCGTCAGCCCTCGGCATACGCAGATCAGTAATTACAAGGTCAAACTTCTCTTTTAACTTTGATATTGCATCAATGCCATCCGATGCCTCGGTTATTTCACATTTTATAATCTTTTTAAGCCAGAAGGATAAGAGCCGCCGCATAACCGCTGCATCATCCACTACAAGTATTTTTATCCCTGCAAAGTCCTTAAATATCTGTTCTATGATTGTCATACCCTCTGCATCAAGCTCATTAAACTTTACACCCATCCCCGGAGGTTCGTCGCTTTTGCCGGCAGATATCCACATGACCTCACCTGCGCCCTTTACAGGCCTCTGCATATTCGGAAAGAGTATCTGGAATTCTACAGATGTGCCAACAGGCAGGGGTTTTTCTGTCCCTATGAAGATTCCACCCTTGCTTATATTAATGGCATAATCAACAAGAAAGGCATTTGGTGTCTTATATTTTACCTGCACCTTCAGGGGTATGCGGGGCGATCTTCGTTTTTCTTCCATATCTTCTCCTATTGGTTAATCTAATTCTACCTTTTTTATAATATATGTCAAGGGCTGGAAATACCTAAATCCTGATATAGAAAACTTCAACCTTTCAAACGCACAGTATGGCAGACGTCTCGGCTGCCATGTCATTTTACCTCCCCCATCCCCTCCTTACTATTGTATTACATTTCCTTTGACTTTAAGATTCAGCTCTGGTAGGATATAGAAACTGCATAAAAACTTGTTAGGCAGTTAACAGACCATTAAAAAAAAGGAGGGTTAACGGAGTGAAAATTTTTGTGGGTAATTTGTCTCGCGATGTCAGTGATGAGGATTTACTTAAGGCTTTTGAGGCTTTCGGAAAAGTTGAAACTGCTACTGTAGTAAAAGACAAATTTTCGGGAGAGTCAAGAGGATTTGGGTTTGTGGAAATGTCCTCTGAGTCGGAAGCCCAGTCGGCGATTAGCGGCATGAATGGGAAAGATTTAAAGGGCAGAGCAGTCAATGTTAATGAGGCTCGTCCCCGGGAAGAAAGAGGGGGAGGGGGAGGCAGAGGTAGACCAGGCGGTGGTCGACGTTACTGATCCTTCCTGCAGCTAAGGAGCTTTTAGCCTAACAAATCACTTCAGCGGACGGCGTTTCACGCCGTCCGAGGTGATAACAGGAATGCTGAGCTTATGAAGCCCGGCCATTCAGCGCCAATACATTCACATCCACATGAGCAAATAGGAATGGTATATGCTGGAAAGGCTGTATTGTGCATTTTATTTTCTATCCTGTGCGCAAGGAGTTTATTAAGAAGCTAAAGCAGTCATAAATAACGATGAGCTCACACGCCGCGAAGCGGTCGGTGTAGGGCGACTTGTTAACTTGCGTCTATGCGGCCCTTTTAAGGCTGATACGCATGCCAGCCTTCGTTGCAAGCGCAATTAGCATCTCCAGGCTGAAATTCTCCCATTTGCCTCTTATTA
>CAKKST010000396.1:0-3049 GCA_919903585.1 Nitrospiria bacterium
CTCATTCATGATTTTTTTTCCTTCTCCAAAACAAAAAGGCCTGCCACCGATTTTTAGGTAAGCAGGCCTTGATTATCAACTTCTTCCCCCCACTTCGGCAGTTCTTTCAACCATATTATTTCCCCCTCACCCTTGCCCTCTCCCGCAAGGGGAGAGGGTATTAAGGAGAAGGTTTCATAACTTAGGTTGAGGACTTTGCATGTAGCGGCCTACATACCTTTATCGGTGGTCATCCCCTCACCCCATCCCTCTCCCCATCGGGGGAGAGGGGAGGGTGAGGGGGACTTCCTATTTAGTTTTCAATTATTAGTATATGCAATTGTTATGCCAACAAACACAATGTAGGGGCGAACGGCCGTTCGCCCCTACTAAAAATCTTAAATCCCTTGAAAAACAAACTGTTTGCACACTTATTAATATTTGATTTATTTCCTCAAGCAGGGGCGAGGTTGCCTCGCCCTACTGCAATACTATGTAATGGATTACACAATTATGTAATTGGTTACATAGTATGGGCGGGTTTAAAACCCGCCCCTACTTTTTCTGACCCTCTTTTATTAGGATAGATTTAAGATATTCTATATCCTCTAAGTCCTTTGGCCTATTACCCATTTTCTTGAGTTTTATTAAATCCTCTATTGCAGGGATAGGGATATAAAACTTGCTGTTAGGGTCGGCTTTTATTAGCGAATTTTTATAACATAAATCAAAGGTGAGGCTCTCGCCATTGAGATTAGTCATCTTCCTGACAAAGAAGAGGTCTATCTTATAATCATCAATATATGCAGTATATATAGGCTTCTTCTCTTCTATGGCATGAGATATTTCTCCTTCAAGATCATCTTCTATCCATTTAAGAAGTTTTTCCCTGTCTTCAGGATGCACCCAGAAGTCATAATCCATAGAAAAGAGAGGAGCGCCATATTGTATGACCGCATGTCTGCCTATCAATAGGTAGCGTATACCCTTTTTATTTAGTCCTCTTATGAATTGAATGGGGTCGAACATTTTTACCTTTAAAAATTAAGGTTCTGAAAAAGGCAAGCCTTTCCCTCTCCTTTTCTATAAATCTAATCTTTTCCGAAGAGGTAAGTTTTGAAAACCACTTTATGTTTTCTAACAATTCCTTTTTCTGCCAATCGTATCTTTTCATATTTCTAATTTTACCTTTTAAATTTAGGTTGCGCAACCTTAAATTCTAAAATCTACCCTTCTATCCCATATTCTTTAATCATAGCCTTGTAAGCACGGTTAAAACCGTGCCTACAAAGGGTGCGTTCATGGTAGGGGTGGGCAAGCCCTTATTTATCTTGACAACAAGGGCAGAATCTATTATTGTATATACAGATGCAATATATTTTATATTAATACAAAATTTATTGCGTTTGCATTAATGAGGACTAAAAATATGCTTACAGGAACAAAGGCCATTTTTAAAAAAGCAAGGACAGCAGGGATTAGGGAGGTACAGGCAAAATTATCTAAATTAATAGGAGAGGGAACCCTTACAATAATAACATCCCATGGAAAGCCCAAATCCTTTTTAATTCCCTATGAAGAGATGTTAGATTTGCTGGAAATTTTAGATGAATTAAAGGATGATAGATTAATAGAAGAGATTGCCAGAGCCCGCAAAGAGTATGATGAAGGAAAATGGGCGCCTGCAGAAAGACTCTTTGAAAGACTTGGACGTTAATGATGGACTATGAAATAGTCCTTCCAAGTGAAAGGGTAGAATCTGAGTTTGAGAAAGAATTAAATAAACTGCCCAAGGAGTATCAGAAAAGGATAATTTTTCTAATCAGGTTATTAAGTAAAGACCCACGGCCAGCAGGGAAGAGGCATAAAAAGCTTAAAGGAGAGGTGATTGTATTTAGTTTTGCAGCACAACATAGATTAAGGATTGGCAAATATAGAATTCTTTATGATATTGATGATGAGAATAAAAAGATCGTCCTGCTCAAGTTAGATAAAAGAGATGAAGGGACATATAAATAATTTCCCCTTTTACCCCTCTATCCCATACTCCTTTATCTTTGTCAAAAGTGTCTTATAACTGACCTTTAATATCTCTGCTGCCTTTGTCTTGTTCCAGCCTGTGTCATCCAGTACCTTTTTAATTAATCGTGATTCTGCAATCCTTATTGCCCTGCTGCTTGCCTCCTGCAGACCACCCTCAAGCGGCATACCCTCTATCAATGCCTTATCTACCTCTATCTGGGACAGGCCGAGGTCTTCAGGCATTATAAGCTCTTTGCTGCAGAGTATCACTGCCCTCTCTATGCAATTCTCAAGCTCCCTGACATTCCCCTTCCAGTGATGATTGAGCAGTATCTTTAATGCCTCCTTTGTAAATCCCTTTATATCCTTGTTCATCTCTTTGGAAAAAATACCAAGGAAATGCCCGGCCAAGGGCTGTATGTCCTTTGTCCTCTCGCGGAGCGGCGGGATTACTATTGGAAAGGCGCTTAAACGGTAATATAAGTCCTCCCTGAATGCGCCTTCTGATATGGCCTTCTGCAGATCCTTATTGCTCGCTGCAACAACCCGCACATCTATTTTGATTGCCTTGTTGCCTCCAAGCCGCATGAATTCATCGCCCTGCAGGACGCGGAGGAGTTTTGCCTGAAGATTGAGATCCATATCGCCTATTTCGTCAAGGAATATAGTTCCCTTGTCTGCAAGCTCAAACTTGCCGATCTTTTTCATTTTTGCATCTGTAAAGGCGCCTGCCTCATGTCCAAAAAGCTCGCTCTCCAATAAATCCCTCGGGATAGCTGCACAGTTTATAGCAACAAAGGGACCGTTCTTTCTCGGGCTAAGATAATGGATGAGCCTCGCAAAGAGCTCCTTTCCTGTGCCGCTCTCGCCTAATAGAAGCGCTGTTGTCCTGCCCTGTGAAACCTTCTCTGCCTTATTCACTGCCTCAAGAAGTTTTGGACTTTTACCTATAATAGTCGGAAGGCCAATGCGGCCTGAGAGCTCACCTTTTAGCACAATATTTTCAGCCTGAAGCCTTTTCTTTTCCAGCGCCCTTTCTATTAAAAGG
>CAKKST010000396.1:3059-3434 GCA_919903585.1 Nitrospiria bacterium
GATGGTCAGGGTCAAAGGGCTTTGTGATAAAATCATAGGCGCCCTCTTTTACAGCCTGAACAGCGGTCTCTATTGTTCCAAAGGCAGTCATTACAATAACAGGCGTCAGGGAATTCTTCTCCTTGGAGGCAGATAAGACATCCATGCCGCTCTTTCCCGGAAGCCTCAGGTCAGTTAATATAAGGTCTATTTTCATGCTGTTTAATTTTTGTATTCCATCCTCAGCAGACATGGCAGATTCAACCTTATATCCTGCGGCCTCAAGGGTCTGTGTCAGCATCTGAACCATGCTCTCTTTGTCTTCTATGATTAATATGGTATGCATGAAACCTCCATGTTAATTAATAACACTTGTAGGCACGGTTTTAACCGTGC
>CAKKST010000397.1 GCA_919903585.1 Nitrospiria bacterium
AGAGCTGGTAAGGTATAAAGAAGGTTATAAAGGTGTTGCTGAATATCTCCTCGGTGATGCATTGATTGTTGAGGATCTGGACACAGCCATTAATCTCTGGCAAAGGGACGGCATTAACAAGACCCTCGTAACATTATCAGGGGATGTGATAGATCCCTGCGGTGCGCTCTCTGCAGGGAATACAAAGGAAAATGGAAAGGGCATACTCCACAGGCGCAGGGAGATAAAGGAGCTTGAGAGATCAGTGGATGGAAAACGGCTCTCTGTTGAAAAACTGGAAGGAAGTCTCGGCGAATTCAGGGCAGGACTTGAGGCTGCCATTAACAAAAAACAGCAGTTAGAATCAGATATCCATCAGGACGAGATACAGCATGTAAAGACTGAAAAAGAGATGCAGTTACTGATGGATGAAATAAAAAGGATAGAGGAGAGGCTCGGCACAGTAAATATTGAGAGGGCTGGCATTGCAAATGAGAGAACCAGGATAGAGGAAGAAACAGCCTCTGCAAAAGATAATCTCAAAAGGCTCACAGGAGAGAAGGAAGAAAAAGAGGCGCATATTGCAAAGCTTCAAAGCGAATACAGGGATATTCAGGCAGGTGTGGAGGAGATGAGGGGAGAGGTGATGCGCCTCAAGATAAATGTCACCTCCCTGCATGAGAAAAATGAGAATGCCCTTTTAAATATCCAGCGCATTGAAAAAACAATTGAGGGCCTTGCAAATCAGCTTAAAAACAGGGAAGAGGAAATAAAGAGGATAAAAGATGAGATTGAAGAGTCTAAAACGGCTATCTTAAGCTCTGAGGGACAGATAAATGAATTATCCTCCCAGCTTAATGAAAGAAAAAAGATTAAGACAGAAAAGATAGAGGCATTAACAGAGACAGCAGATAAGCTGAAGCTCCGGGAGGCAGAACTCAGGCAGCATAGAAAAGACCTGGATGACCTTCGTAAGGCCATCAGCGAATTAGAGGTAAGGGATACCACCATGCGCCTTGAGATAGAGCACCTTAAAACAAATATATTAGAAAATTATCATATCTCTCTGGAAGATGTGCGCACAGGGCTTGGCGAATTTTCAATTGATATAGAAGAGGCCGCAAATAATCTGTCCGCCTTAAAGTCAAAGATAGAAGAGCTCGGGCCTGTGAACCTCGCTGCCATTGAGGAGTATCAGGAGCTTACACAGAGATACGAATTCCTGACAAAGCAGCAGCAGGACTTAACGCAGTCCATAGATGATTTACAAAAGGCCATAAGCAAGATAAACAGGACAACAAAAGAGATATTCCTGAGCACCTTCAATACCCTTAATGAAACCTTTAATGAGGTATTTAAATCCTTCTTTGGCGGCGGCAGGGCTTCACTTGTGCTGATTGATGAAAACAATCCGCTGGAGTCAGGAATTGATATTATTGCCCAGCCGTCAGGAAAGAAACTGGAAAGCATCTCGCTCTTATCAGGCGGTGAAAAGGCATTAACAGCCATCTCCCTGCTATTTGCGAGCTTTTTGATAAAGCCGACGCCATTCTGCATTCTGGATGAAATAGACGCCCCGCTTGATGAGGCAAACATCGGCAGGTTTACAAATGCCTTAAGGAAGATGACAGACAAATCACAGTTTATAATAATCACGCACAACAAGAGGACAATGGAGATGTCCGACACCCTGTACGGTATCACCATGGAAGAGCAGGGGGTGTCAAAGATCGTGTCGGTGAGGTTTAATGAGGATAAGGATGTCAATGTAGAAGAACCGCAATTAGTTGGAGAGGGGGTATAATTTATTAAGGAGTGGTCTCAACCCCTCTCCTCTTTCTAAACCTCTGCACAGCATAATCAACAGCAAAGTAGGAAATTGCTGCCGCAACAAAACCGAGCAGCAGGCTGCCGATTATAAATGGCATAAAGTATGGTTTCAGATAATTGAAGATATCCATAATCTTCGTATTGCCCCAGCTTATATCTGGCATGGTCTCTTTAATACCATACAATTTTAGACCAATCCATAAACCAAAGCCATATACAGGCGCGAATGTCCATGGGTTGTTTGTATATGTGCCTACCATAATAGCAGCCTTGTTCAGCCTGAATATCCATGCAATAAGCAGCGCTGCAATAGTATGGAATCCAAGAAATGGCGACACAGAGATAAATACACCAATGGCAAATGAGAGCGCTATATGACGGGAAGAATCATTCAGGCTGAGGAGTTCATACAGTTTTTCTTTAGGATTAAATTTCATCAAACAATAACCTTAATTCATGATTTAAAATGTTCAAAACCTGTAGGCAGAAGCGGCCTCTGCCCCCCCTTGCTGTCAACAAGCAGGATGCCTTTCTTCCTTTCTGTAATCTCGCCGATTATGGCTGCAGATAACCTGTTTTTTAATATTGCACTGTACATCTTTTTAACATTTTCTTCCTTAACAGTAAATAGTAATTCATAGTCCTCGCCGCCTGAGAGGGCATAGTGCAGCGGCAGCCTTTTTAATCGGGTCTTTCTTAATCCTGCTGAGATAGGTATCTTTTCTTCATAAATCACTGCGCCAACCCCGCTCATCCTGCAAATATGATTTAGGTCTGTTGATAGGCCGTCGCTTATATCTATCATAGAGGTCGCAAGCCTGTTCTGGGCAATAAAAAGAGCCTCTTTTACCCTCGGAGCAGGCATGAGGTGTCTTTTAATAAAACTGCCTTTCATCTCACCTTTTTTTAAAAGCTCAATGCCTGCAGATGAATCACCGAGCGTCCCTGTTACAAATATTTTATCCCCTGCTCGCGCACCGTTTCTTTTTACTACAAATTTCTCCTGCATTTCACCGAGCAAGGTTATATTAATCATTAGGCCCTTTTTAGAAGCCGAGGTATCTCCGCCTATTATAGAGACCTTATAGGATGATGCGGTTTTTTTTATTCCACGATATAACTCATTTAGCTCCGCTACCTTGATATTGTCTGGCACAGCAATGGCAATAAGGGCATATCTCGGTATCCCTCCCATAGCAGCAATATCACTGATATTTACCAGCAATGCCTTTGCGCCAAGTTGGTAGAATGGAGCATATCTTAAATCAAAATGTATCCCTTCTGTCAGGAGATCGGTTGTTGCGAGGAGCATCCTCCCCTTTGAAACCCTAACAGCAGCAGCATCATCGCCTATGCCGATAAGGACTGATTTGTCTGATAAAGGAAGAAAAGCCTCTATCTTTTTTAAAAAACCAATCTCGCCAAGCTCTGATAATTTCATAGCTCAAGTGCAATCCTGAGGGCATCGTTTAATTGCTGTAACTTTTCTGTGGGAAGTGAACCAATAAAATGGGTCAGTAAAGACTTGGGAATACTGACGAGTTCATCACAGTGAATACTGCTTTCATGTTTTACCCCTTCTTCAACACCTATCCTTACCTGTGTAGATAATCCATCATATCTTGAATAAATTGGAGCGCATATTGTCGTTGAAAATCTTGATTCAACAAGTATCTGCCGGCTCACCACTACGAAGATACGAAATCTTTTAGGGTCATGTGGAGCACCTTTGTAAACGCGATAGAGATCACCACGTCTCATAGGTTTACCTGATAGGACAAAACATCCTCTGCTTCCTTGTTAAGTGCATCTGCCTTATTATTTAAAATATCAAGATCTTTTAGGTCTCTTTTCTTTTGCGCCTGCTTCCTAATAAAATCTCTTAAAACATTTTCAATAAATTTAGACCTATTTTGGGCTCTTCCAAATACTTCATCAATATCTTTAATTAATTCATCTGAAAGGGTTATAGATGTCTTGATTTTCATACTACTAATATACTACCTTTATCTTATAATGTCAAACCTATTTAGTCAGTAGATACTGTCTTGACTGTCAAGCGATATTTGTCTCATAATTAGCATTAAACGGTTTTCCGGTTTTCAAGACGCCGTAGGGTGGGCTGTATAAACCTATTCTTAGAGTTTCAGATTAAAGGTGGTCTTAGTGTCCCTGTCCCACCCGTCCCAGAGATATGCCTCTTCCCTGCCGTCGGCAATCACACGAAAGGCATAGCGTACCTGCTCCTCGTAAAATTCGCAGAAACCGTCTATCTTATCCATCCCGCCGTTCATCTTTTCTGTAGCATATGTTTTGTAACCAGATCGGAAAGCGGCCTCATTGAAGAAAATCTGTCAGGCAGCGTAAAAACAACAAGATGGTTTCCGGCCACTATGTCCTCGTGAACAAAAAGCAACACAATGTCTCTGAAGTGAATGAAAGGGACTAAAGGGTCCAAACCAGCGGCGCTGTCAAGCGTCCGCTGCATATCATTGTTAAGCTGCTTTTTTTGACTTTTTGTTAGTCATAAGATCAAGCAAGGCCTCCGGATGTTTGGCTGCGATCATTAATAAAATGCGTGCCGGACCTTCCGGCTTGCGCCGCCCTTGTTCCCAATTACGGAGAGTGGCAACGCTGATGCCCATGAGCCTGGCAAACTTGTCCTGGGAAAGACTGTATCGTTCACGTATCTTACGCACTTCAGACTCGGGGAACTCAAATGCGCGTGAAGGTTTCATCTTGCCGCGCAAAATTGCGCCACCCTGTTTGACGCTCTCAAAAAGTTCTTCAAATAGTTCTTTTTTCATTTATATTCTCCTTCTATAACCTTTTTCAGTTGCTTTAGTTGTTCCGGTGTCAAATCATCTTGCTCATTCTTGGAATAAACAAACAGGAAAAGCATAGTCTCTCGTAAAACGTGCCAATAGTATATAACCCGGATGCCGCCGCGCTTTCCTTGTCCACCGGC
>CAKKST010000398.1 GCA_919903585.1 Nitrospiria bacterium
AAAGATCTAATCATGTCAGACATAATATTTATAAATCCAAAAGAAAAGAGGGTCCTTGGGCCGTTTGATTTTCTTGTGGCAAAGAGTGTACCCTTAGGGCTCGGCTATCTTGCAGCGTATTTGATGGAGAGAAATTATACTGTTAAGATAATTGACGAAGAAGTTGAAAAACTGACCGCTGAAAAGATCAAAAATCTTACAGACAGGGAAAACCAGCTTTTTGGGATCAGTTGCATGACGCCGAATGTCAGCCGGGGTTATGAGCTTGCTGATTTAATAAAAAGGGTACATCCAAAATCTACAGTTGTATTCGGCGGGATACATCCGACTGTTGCTCCAAATGAGGTGCTTGGCAGGCTGTCTATTGACCTTGTAGTCAGGGGAGAGGCTGAACCTGTAATTGAAGAGATTATCAATAGGCACAGAGATGGATCTGAGTTTAAGGATATTTTATCCTGCTCTTACAGGGATAATGGAAATATTGTTCATAAACCAATAGCCCCATTAATTGACATTAATATTTTGCCTGATGTCCCCTATCATCTGTTTGATTCAAAGGTCTATGATATGGGTTTTGTTATTTCATCAAGGGGGTGTCCGTATAATTGCGTATTCTGCAGTCAGCGCGCAATCAATGGCAATAAATATCGTTACAGGACAACCGAGAAGGTGATTAGCGAGCTGCAGAAACTGGTTAATAACTACTCCCCATCAAATATCGTTTTCTTTGACGATATCTTTACAATCCATAAAAAGAGGGTTTATGAGCTTTGCGATGGTATTATTAAAAATGGTTTAAATACCAGAACTGAGTTTACTATGGTAACCCGCGGGGACTGTGTGGATGATGATCTCCTGAAAAGACTTAAGGAGGCTAACTTTACAGGACTGGCATTTGGCGTTGAGACTGCGAGTGAAGAATTGATGAAGATGATTGATAAAAAAGAGACGGTTCAGGATATTGTCAATGGAATCAGGCTTGCAAAGAAATATGATTTTGTAGTTGATACTGTCTTCATATACGGCCTCCCCGGGGAGACGAGGGCAGACAGGGTGGATGCGTTTAACCTAGCAAGGTCATTAGAGGTTGCAAAGGCAAGGTTTAATTGCGCCACTCCCTATCCCGGAACCAGATTGTATGAGATTGCAAAAAAGGAAAACAATCTGACTAAGGTTGGTGATTGGGAAAATTTTCATCCCACAGGTGTTTTAACAGCCGCAAAGGTATTTGAGTTTCCATTGCCTTATTATCCTAAAGGCTCCACAAAGGAAGAGATAATTATGGATGTTATACAGGCCAACATGCTTTATTTTCTGGAACCAAAGCGTCTGTGGGAACTCATTAAAAACTCTTTTGACAGGAAGGGTGCCAAATGGCTTGTACTTCCGCAAAAGTGGTATCTGGATGCCCATTACATTGCCTCTGTTATTAAGGTTATTTTAATTAACTTTCAGAGATTAACATGGCTGATTAAATGGAAGATTCAGGGAAGGCTATTAACGCAGTTTAGAAAAGGCAAATGACTTCCAACTGAGTTTACTCATCATGCTTTAAAATAATTGAGAATAAAAAATGTCTGGTAAAGCGCAAAAATCTCTACTTTTTTTCTATAATGATTATGAATCATTGGGCCTTGAATATATCTCTGCTGTGCTTAAGGCCTCAAATATAAAGACAGATTTAATCTATAAGAACCTTATAGATTATTATGCCTTTGATTCATCCAAGAATTTAAAAGAAGAGTTCTATAAAAAAATCGCTCGTGAGATAATTGAGAGAAACCCTGATGTCTTGGCTTTATCTTTACTGACTGATACCTTTCAGATCAATATGGGTATTGCAAGAGAGGTAAAAAAACTGAATCCAGAAATTAAGGTTTTTGCAGGCGGGGTTCATGCCAGTCTGCTCCCTGAACTAACATTAAGCTATCCTCAGGTTGATGCGCTTTGCATTGGAGAGGGTGAATATTCGTCATTGGCATACATGGAGAACATGGATTTAATAAACAGCGGTAAAACACCGTGTATAAAAGGGGTTGTTTACAAGCAAAAGGGCAGGTTGGTTGGTAATTTAACTGACTATATTATAAATGAAGATTTAGACAGCCTTCCAATTGCTGATAAGGACCTATTTTACAATGCAGACCCATCTATGAAGTCCCATTATTTTGTACAATGTTCAAGGGGATGCCCCTTTGTCTGCTCCTATTGCATTAATGATTTTCGCAGCAGCAAGGTGGATGGAAAACGCTTCCGCCACCGCACCCCTGAAAGGATAATTGACGAACTTGTGTCTGCAAAGGAGAAATACTCTTTTTCTTTTGTAGTATTTGTGGATGAATGTTTTGGCATTGACCCAAAATGGACAAGTCATTTTCTTTCTTTATATACAGAGAAGCTGAGGATTCCATTCCTTGTTTCAGTGCATCCCAATCTTATTACTCCCCAATTAGCAGACTTAATGAAAGAGGCCAATTGCTGGTATATTGCCATGGGGGTTCAGTCATTGAATGAGGAGATTTCAAAAAATGTCCTTAAAAGGTTTATTCGCAGAGAGAGGATTGCCAAATCTATTGAGATCATCCGTTCCCGCGGAATAACCCTTCAATGTGACCATATCTTTGGAATTCCGGGTGAGAATGAAAAGGATATGCTGGAGGCATTGTCATTCTATAATGAACACCGCCCCAGTCTTGTCAGCGTCTACTGGCTTACCTATTATCCAAAGGCATTTATTACTAACTACGCCAAGAACATAGGGTTTCTCTCTCAGCGTGATATTGAGGATATTGAACATGGTAGAAGCGCATCGGGTATAAAGAAGGTTATCAAATATCACGGCATCAATTTCTGGTTTAACTATTTCATCTTCTTTCCAAAGTGGTTTATAAGATTGATTATTAAGAGCGGTTTTTATTATTTATTTAAAATAAAGAATTTTTATATTACAAGCGCATTTCCACGTGCGCTTCATGCGATATTACATAAAAAGGACTGGAATAGATATTACATGAAAAGGATAATTATGAAGAAATTAAATAATCTTAGATTCTGGAGTCCATCTTAGAGGTTCTTTGTCTGTGCCTAATAAACCCGGAGGCCTATTTAATGAATTGGGATAGCTTTAAGGATGATGAGAGCGTTATTGGATATCTATCAAAGCTGCCGCGGTATAAGAATAGTTCACTTAAATCACTTTTAAACAGGGGTAAATTTTTATTTAGCCTGATGTACTGCCATCTTTTTAAAATAGATAAACCGCTGTTTATTGTTTTAGTAACAAACAACTCGTGTAACTTTAAATGTACCTACTGTTATGGGGATTATGGACATAGAAAGGGCATCCCTGATTTCACCACAAGAGAGTTGCTTAAAATAATTGATGAATTAAAGGAGATGGGGACAAGGATATTGACCCTGCACGGCGGAGAGTCTCTTCTTCGCAGGGATTTTGGGGAAATTGTAAATTATGCTAAACTAAAGGGGTTTTATGTGAGTTTAAATAGCAATGGTACACTTGTTCCCAAAAGAATATCAGAATTAAAATGCCTGGATAATCTGTGCATAAGCATGGATGGTAATGAGAATAGTAATGACAAGAACAGAGGCAAAGGCAGTTTTAAGCAGGCGCTGGCTGCCCTTGAGGCTGCAAGGGAACACAAGATTCCGATAGTGGTTTCAGCTACCTTAACAAGGGATAACATTAATGATATGGAATTTTTGGCTAAACTTGGCAAAGAAATGAATTTCAGGGTACAGTATAGTATCCTTTACAATTTTGGCGATGTAAAGGATGATGTAAGAATGGATGATCATGAGATCAGAAGGACTGTAAAAAAGATATATGATCTTAAAAAGCAGGGGTATCCTATATACTATGCAGATACTGTTTTAAAGGGTTCTATAGAATGGCCTGCATCATACGATAATGCCAGATTTTTTACAAAAAAAGACAGGGAGTATACAAAGGATTTGGGGCTTATCCCCTGTTATCACGGGAGATTTAAATTTCAGATTGATGCAGACGGCAGGATAGTAACCTGCTGGGCCCATAATAGGGCGGATGCCCCTAATATAAGAAATCTTGGCATAAAAAAGGCAATGGAGCGGTGCAAGAAAGAAAAGGATTGCGAGCACTGCTGCTTTCTGGCAAATATAGAACATAATGCAGTAATGGATCTTAGTTTTAAAAATATGATTGGCATGGCAACAATACATTTAATTGACTCGTTGAAGATTAGAAGGCAAGGTGAAAATTGATAATGAACAGTGGTTCTGCACGGAAAGGGGTCTATATAGTAGTAGGCGCCTCGCGGGGCCTCGGTGCATCTCTTGTCGGTAGATGCCTTGAAAAAGGTTTAGAGGTTATTGGAATCGGAAGAACAGATGAGAATGCTGTAGTCAGTATAGCAGACTGGAGGAAGACAGGGCGGTTTAAATATGTGCGTACTGATATTGCAGATCCGTCATCAGTAAATATTATGAAATCCATTGCTAAGCTGTATGAAGGAAATCCAGTATGCGTTATTTTTAATGCGGCTGTTATTGAGCCTGATGTGGAAAAGAATGGTAACTTAATGTTTGATGTATTTAAAAAGGTTAACCGTACAGGTATAAACGGTTTTACGCATGTATTAGAGGCATTTGAAAGCTATCTGACTTCATATGGAGGCATGCTGGTAGGCATATCTTCAATCAGCGCATGGGTTCCTCCAATAGGGGGGAATAAGGTTTCATATCCGGCATCAAAGGCGTATTTGGATATGGCGCTCCGCTCATTAAGGCTCCTCTGGGGCAGGCGGGTACATGTTATGATTGTTCATCTTGGACATATAGGCGGGAGCGGATCGTGGCTTGTTCCTAAATACGATGATGTGGCGCAGAAGATTATAGGCTCAACTCTTAGCAGCCGCCCGCCAGAAAATATCTGTATGTCAACCTTTTACTGTTTTACATATAGAGTTATGCGAATGCTGCCGGACAGGGTTATCTCCAGTACTGTTGGAATTATGAAAGGCTTTCTAAACTATATATCGGGGGAAAAGGCATTACTATGAAAGTAGTCTTCCTTCAACAATATGCGTCTCCGTGTTTTGGCGTCCTTGCGCTAATGTCATATTTGAAGCACTATGGGGTGGACTGTGATGTTGTTGTATGGGCCTTAGAGAAGAGGCCTGTTGAGACCCTTTATAAACTCAGACCTGATTTAATTGGCATCTCACTGATGTCAACAGAGCATTACTGGATGGTTAATGCAGTAAAGGATATCAAGGAAAAGCTGCCAGAAACGAGGGTAATAATTGGTGGTGTACATGCTATAATCTATCCTGAGGCTGTTGCATCTGTACCGGGTGTTGATTTCGTATGCAACAGTGACGGCGAACGTGTTTTATTAGAGTTATGCCATACATTAAATGGAGGCAAATCTGACTGGTCATCAATCAGGGGGCTTGTATACAGGAATGGAGACGGATCCCTCCATTCTAACGGCCGCGCAGATTTTTTTACTTATTCACCTGAAATTGTTGAGGACAGGATGCCTTACTTCATCCGTTATCCGCTTATGTCAAAAGATACTGTCCCGCGTTTTATTGCAAGCAGGGGATGTCCGTACAACTGCAGTTTTTGTTACAATGAGCAGATCAAAGATATCTTTAAGAATGAGCACGGTAAATACCTGCGCTACAAAGATCCTGAGAACCTGATTCAAGAGATATCCAATGTGTGCAGGGATCGCAAGGTAGAATCAATATTCTTTGTTGACGATCTTTTTTGTACAAACAAAAAATGGCTAACGCAATTTTTAGCTATTTATAAGAAGGAGATAGGCTATCCATTTATGTGTACTGCAAGGGCAAACCTAATGAATGATGAACTTGCAAGGATTCTTGCTGAAGGCGGATGTCAGACTATAAGTTTTGGGATTGAAACAGGAAATGAGCTGATACGGGAAAAGATACTGAACAAGAAGATAACGGATAAACAGATTATTGAATGTGGAAGGATTGCGAGAAAGTATGGCATACAGATTCAGACATCAAATATGTTCTGCCTGCCTGATGAAACGCTTCAGGATGCATATAAGACAATAGAAATAAATCACAGGGCAGGAACCCATCAGGCATTCTGTTCGCTCTTTATGCCGCTGCCAAATACAGGTCTGACCAATTATTGCATTAAAAGGGGTTATCTTAAGCCGGATTATTCTTTTGAGGATATGCCTAAATCATTTTTGAAAGAGAGTGTTCTCTCTCTCAGGGATAAAAAGGAGATTATCAATCTTCATCATCTGTCATATTTTTTTATACGCTATCCATGGTTATATAGAAAGTTCAAATGGGTGGTAAGATTTGGTATATTTAAGCACATATTCTTCTTTTTTTACCTTATTAGCAGTTTCCTGCGGCATAAAGAAGAGAGAGGGCGATCATATATATCAACTATATTTTATGCATGGCAATTTAGAAAAATGGTTTAAGGGTTTTTAATTATATTTTTCACGGAGCCTTAAGAATGAGTCCAATGGCGCATCTGATTCAGGGCGCAGCAGGCGCTGCTATATTATATCCCTTTATAGGCGGGAAGGCATTTATTTTTGGGGTATCTGTTGTTGCAATAGATTTAGACCATGTTGTAGAATACTATCGCGATACCCGCAGCTTGGATCTGAAGGGATTCTTTGAATATCATGAGATATTAAGCAATAATCTTGATAATTATCTTGGACTAAACCTGTTTCATACCATAGAGTGTTATATTATATTATTCTTTATTGGTCTGGCATTACCAGATGCGCATCTTGTGCTATTTGCCTTCTTATTCCATCACCTGTTTGATCAGATAAAGCTTACATGGATGAGGAAACCCTTTGCAAGGGCGTTCTCAATAGTTGAATATTTTATTAGAAGAAAGAAGTATCATACTTCACTTATGGAGATACTTGCAGGGAGGGGTGAGGAAATGATCTAAGGCAGGTTTGAGAGTATTAGATAGAAGATGCTTTAATGGTTGATAAAGTAGAAGATTAGTAGTATTATTTG
>CAKKST010000399.1 GCA_919903585.1 Nitrospiria bacterium
GGTGGAGGTATAGAGTCCAGAAAGGTTTCCTTTTAAAGGAAGGAGGTCTATTTCTTTTATGTTTTGAGTAAGCCATTTGAGTTTATTCAAAATCCTTTGCGATATCTTCTTATCCAGAGAAGCAAGGGAGTCTTCTCCTTCATCGCTAAAATCAAACTTATACATTACCACTTAAGCCCTAATTTTGCTGCTACTTTCTCAGCAGGGATTCTTTTCTTTGACTTCAGTGATTTCTTCAATGCCTCTTCCACTTCAGGCCTTAATTCTAATCCATAATCAGGATCAATGAAGCTATACATAGTGTCCTTAATAATGGCCTTAAGTTCTCCAACGGTCATATCACTTACCTTTTTATCTTCGGTTATTACAGGCATCTTTTACCTCCTTGCTTTTTGGTTGCAAGCTATTTAAGTATAATTTTAGAATAAAATTTCTAAATTATCAAGGAATTAAAAGCATAGTGAAATTTTCATCATTATCAGTTTCCTTTAGGTAACTTATTAAGAATTTTAAATTTACCTTAGAATAGTAAATAGTTATAGAAGAATTAGGAAGAGACTCATTAAACTTAGTTAACTTTTGGTAACTTAGGCACACCTTATATTATATTAAAATATTTAATGTCTTTATAATATAACTACTTCTAAAATAAGGGAATTGGGGCAATTATGGCAAATGTCCGTCTGTTCTGGCATTTATCTTGCTTATTTTTAAATGGTTACAAAGGGGTTTGGATGGGGTATAAAAAAGACTTGACAATGATACTCGTATGATGTAAAAGCATCTCTATCTTTACATGACTTTCCTTTATGGGAGGAGGGAAGGCAATCTGAAGTACCGTAATAATCGGGAGGGATTATTATAGTAACAAACACCCCTTATTAAAAATAAACCGCATACAAACATCTTTTGGATTGTAACAACATTAAGTAGACAAACAAAAGAGGGGTGCGGGTATTTAATCCTCACAATTAAATTTAAAGAGAGGAGGGGGATGTCAGTCCAGTGCAGTTAAAAAACTTTAAAAAATAAGAAATGGAAAGGAGCTAATGGATGAACAGGTTTTTAAGGATAGTTACAGTAATTCTGGTAGCGCTCACCATGTTAGTAGGTATCGGTATTTATCAGTCAATGGCAGGTTCGGCAGAGGGTAAGGGCATCTTTGCATCAAAGAAATGCGGAGACTGTCATCTAATGGCAGGGCCGAATACAGATAAGACCTTCGCAGATAAATTAAATCGCAAAGGGCCTGACCTCTGGTTCGCCGGCAGCAAATTTAAAAAGGATTGGCTTGAAGGCTGGCTAAAAAACCCAAAACCAATAAGGCAAATGGAATACAATTCTATTGAAAAGAAAAATTCCGGAAATCACTCCAAGCTCTCAGATAAAGAGGCAGGCGATGTAACAGCATATCTTATGACCCTAAAATCAAAGGATGTGGCAGAGGGGGTTGTAAAAGAGGGGCCAAATATACAGGGCAAGATTGCATTTGAGAAAAAGCAGGGCTGCTATGGATGTCATCCAGTAACAAAGGCAGGGAAGGTTGTTGGCGGCTTAAGCGGACCAAGCTTCGTTGATGCTGGAAAGAGGCTGCAAGGAGACTGGATATATGCCTATTTAAAGAATCCAAAGTCCCTTATTCCGGTAAAGAGGATGCCTACCTATGCAGGCATTCTTAATGATGCTGATATGAAGAATGTTGCTCAGTATGTAACCACATTTAAATAGGGCCGCCTCCCCTTCATCCCCTCCCGTCAAGGGAGGGGAATTTACCCTCTCCCCTTTGCGGGAGAGGGTAAGGGTGAGGGGTATTTTTGCAAAATTTGAAAGGAGTGATAAATGGAGATGATTAAAAGGATAACATTTACAATTTTAACTGCCCTGTTTGTAACAATCTTTATTGGCATAAATCAGGCCTTTGCTGTTAACGCAGAGGAGAATTATAAGTGGTATTGCTCTCAATGCCACGGCCTCACAGGCAAAGGCGATGGGATAAATGCAACAAAGGATCAGCCAGTAAATCCAAGGAATCACACCGATACAAAGGAAATGGCAAAACTTTCTGCATCTGATGTAGAGAATGTTATAAGGGACGGCGGGGCTGCAACAAGTAAATCCACCATGATGCCGCCCTTTGGAAAGACCATGACAGATGCGGAGATTAAGGAGCTCGTGGCATATTTGAGCAAGCTCTGTAATTGTAAATTTAAATAAAGAGGAATCCAGTAGGGGCGGGTTTGAAACCCGCCCCTACAATATTATAGCAACTGGATTCCCGCTGGAGTTTACCCTCACGAAAGTGGGGGCGGGAATGACAGTAAAAGAGAGGGGGTGAAGACAAAGTAATTAATAGTTGCACAAGTTAAAATTATTTTATGGAAAGGAGGAAAGGAGATTTGATTAAAAAAATTTTAGTGGGTGTATTATTGACCTTGGTTGCTTCTTTTATTATGAGCAGCACAGGATATGCTTATGAGGAGACGGATGTTAAGGATGGGGGACAGATAATAGGCCAGGTGAAATTTACAGGCGCCCCTCCAAAGC
>CAKKST010000400.1 GCA_919903585.1 Nitrospiria bacterium
GCTTCCTCATGTCAATAACCATTGCCCACTTCTTTGCTGTCAGGCCTTCCTCGGCAGGCGCAGCCTGTATGGCCTCAAGGCTGTTTCTCCATACCAGATTGGCGGCTGCTGTCCCCGCGCCAAGCGCTGATATCCCGGCTATCTTTAAGAATTGCCTCCTGTCAATACTCATAACTTACTCTCCTTTGGCGCAATATGACAATCCCAGCAGTACGGCCTTACAGCAACATATTTGTGGCATGAATCGCAGAAGTTCTTTTTGTTTGAATGACACTTCATGCATGTATTCTGAAGGCTCATGGTATATTTTTTCCCATTTGAACCAATATAAACGTTATTGCCGTCCCTGACAACTGCATCCCTCCATTGGTTAAGCAGCTGCATGTGGTTTGCCCTCATAAACTCCTTTGATTCAACGCACTGCTTTTCCTTTAATTCCTGAATGGCAGGGGTATCAAGTTTTGGCTCAGGCCTTTCAACAGCCTTGCCCATGTTATAGTAAAAGGGGAATGTAACTATTGCAGCAAAGATGATAAGCCCGGGTATTATCTTGCCTGCATCATGCATCTTCATTCCCCTCCTTCCCCGGCAGTGCATCACCGCGCAGGTCTGTAGTCCTTTCTTTTTCTCCCTTCATAATAAGTGCATTTCCAAGAAGCTCATGCACGCCAGCAACCTTTACGCCCGGCACCCAGTAGTCCATTAAAGCCGGCAGCGCTGCCCTGTCAATGGCGCAGACATTTGCAAGCAGATTTACCCCATGCCTTTCGTGGACATATCTTACTGCATTTGCCCTCGGCAGCCCGCCTCTCATTCTTAGTTCCATATTCTCGCCTGCATTCAGGCCAGAGCCGCTGCCGCAGCAGAATGTCCTCTCCCTGATAGTGTTTTCAGGCATTTCATAAAAATTATTGCACACATTTTTAATTATATATCTCGGCTCCTCAAAAATCCCCATGCCCCTCGCTGTGTTGCAGGAGTCATGGAAGGTTACCTTAAACTGATCGTTTCTGCCCGGATCAAATTTCAATTTGCCGTGTTTGATCAGGTCTGCCACAAATTCTATAATATGCACCATCTTAGTGGCCTTTGCATTCTCAAATCGGGTGCCGGTTATGGGAGATACAGGCTCTTCAAGAAAATCTGCAGGGCCGTTCCATGTGTCCATGTACTGATTGATAATCCGCCACATGTGTCCGCACTCGCCTCCGAGTATCCACTTTACGCCCAATCTCTTTGCCTCGGCATATATCTTGGAATTCAGCCTCTTTGCCATTTCCATGGATGTAAAGAAGCCAAAGTTCCCGCCCTCAGAGGCGTATGTGCTCCATGTGTAATCAAGGCCAAGCTCATGAAAGAGCATGAGATAACCCATGCATGTGTAAATGCCCGGGTCGCCAAATAGGTCGCCTGATGGCGTAACAAAGAGTATCTCTGCGCCCTTTCTATTAAAGGACGGCTCTATCTTGATGCCTGTAATGGTTTCAATGTCATCTACCATGAAGTCTATGTTGTTTTTAATTGCGTGCGGTTCAAGGCCAAGGTGATTCCCTTTCATATAGCAGTTTGCCACAGGCCCTGATATCCAGTCTGTATTCAGGCCGAGGAGATTAAGAAGCTCCCTTCCTATCATGGTAATCTCTGCCTGATCAATGCCATAGGGGCAGAAGAGCGAACAGCGCCGGCATTCGGTGCACTGATAATAGTAGTACCAGAGTTCTTTTAAAACATCCTCTGTTAATTCCCTTGCGCCTGCAACCTTTCCCAGCATTTTGCCAGAGGCTGTAAAATATTTCCTGTATATTGACCTGAGAAGCTCTGCCCTCAGCACAGGCATGTTCTTTGGATCGCCCCCGCCTAAAAAGAAGTGGCACTTGTCCGCACAGGCCCCGCATCTTACACATATATCCATAAAGATGTGGAATGAACGGTATTTGCCGAGCCTCTCCTTCATCCCTTCTAATACTATCTCCTTCCAATTTTCAGGAAGCTTCCAGTCCTTATCATCAGGAGACCAGTCCCTCGCATTTGGAAAGTCAACAGCGCTTAGGTTCTTTCCCTTTGCGCCATAGCAGTACATGCCCTGCTTAAATTCCGCAGGTGTATCCATCCATCTTTTTTGAGGCGGCTTATGATCTATCTTTGATAATTCTTCTGGCTTTGGCAGCTTAATATTTGCCATACATCACTCCTTTTCCACTGGTATCTTTGCTGTCTTCATCTTCCCCCTGAAATCCTCTTCGTATTCCTCATAGGTATGCACCTTCACAGGATAATTCCATGGATTAACATGTCTCTTCATGCGGCTGTTATTTGCAAGATTCCTCGTTGGGCTTAAAAACACCCCTGCCATGTGCATGAGCTTGCTGAACGGAAAATATGCAAAGAGGGCGCAGACGAGGAATAGATGAATATAAAAAATAACCCCGATGCCTTTTGGGATAATTGGTTTAAAAGTAAGCAGCCCCATTATTAATTCCTTGGCGCTCACAACATCAACCTTGATGAAATATCTCATCAGGATGCCTGAAAGTGCGATGCCAATAATCAGAAAGAGCGGGAAGTAGTCGCTTGTAAGGGAGATATAGCGCACCTGAGGTATATAAAATCTCCTGAATAAAAGGTATGACACTGCTCCAAGAAGAATAATGCCGCTCACAAAGATACCCGGAGAACCTATCTGCAGGAAGCCGTCAAAGGCCTCAATTAAATGAAGCAGAGAAGGGACAGGCGCCATAAATAATCTGAAATGCCTGATTAAGACAATAAGAAATGACCAGTGAAAGGCAAGGCTTCCCATCCACAGCCATTTTTCCCATTTGTGGGCAAAGATGCTTCCATTATATAATTTGCTGCTTGTATTTCTGAAGAGTGAACGAAAAAGAAGCACCTCAAGGCCCATCCTGCCAATGACCCCTGTAGTGGTTGAGGGATTATCCAGTTTGCTATCCTTAATCCAGGAGAGGGACTTCTGCTGTCCTGCTGTTGTGGGTATGCGGAATGGGACAGGCGACCGCCCCCATTTTACAACGCGATAGGCAACGCCGATGGTAAATGTAACAAAGGTCAGGTAGGGTATGATAACCCCTAAGAGAAAATGCAGATTCGCAGCCCCTGTTCCAGCTAAGACAATTAGTACAAGTATTATTACTGCAATAAAAGCAACAATAGCCCCCATTCGTTATCCCCTTTAAGTTATTTTATAGCAAACACCTTATCACCCTCCCCCTACCCCCTCCCATCAAGGGAGGGGGTTTTCTAAATTCCCTCTCCCCTTGCGGGAGAGGGTTAGAGCCTGCCCCTGCATGTATTAAGCAGGGGGTGAGGGGTATGTATTAATTACTCTTCCTGAACCTCAGATAACATATTTGCCCTTCTCAACAGATTAAAGGTCATGTTCTTTACCTCATTTGCCTTAATCTCATAAAGCGTCTCGCGGCATTTCATGTATATATCAAATGAGAGGAGGGCCATCTTGTCAATCCTTGCCTCAAGCGCTGCCAGGTCATTATAAAGCTGGTCCTCTTTAATCTCATCCTTCAGCTCCTCCCTGATCACTTTCTTTAAGAAAATGGTAAAGGCTGTGGACTGCGATGGCGTAAAACCCTGAACTGCCCTTATCCTTATAATATTGTCAAGAAAGGAAGGCATCTCATTGGAATCTGTGTCCTTGAGGAGTTCATCAAAGAGGCCGTCTATGCCATGAAGGATGGTCTGGCCAACAGGATTAGCAAATGGGTCATCCTGTGTCTTTAAGAAACTTGAGGTGGCATCAGGATAAGTAGAGACTATCTCATCAAACCATCTTTTTAAAATAGCGCTCTTTTTTGACGATAAGAGATTAATAAGGTTCATAGGTTAATAGGCTTCTTTCCCTTATAAATTTTACCCTTCCTTAGCAATCTCCCCTAACCCCTCTTTTCCAAAGAGGGGGATAAAGGAATTTCCCCCTTTGAAAAAGGGGGATTAAGGGGGATTTTAAAAATTAACATCTTATAATCATAAAACTTGACTCATTGCATTTGTATTACTTACAGCCCCATACCCATTTCAATATAACCGCAAGGACAAACCTCTGCACAGATATGGCAGCCATTGCATTTTGTATAATCAGTAAACATCTTCTGTCCAACAGGCATCTTCTTGTCCTTGCTGACAGCCTCTCTCGGGCAGAATATCCTGCAGCGGTCGCATGTAAAGCAGAGGCCGCAGCTCATGCATCTCTGCGCCTCAGCTATTGCCTCCTCCATAGTGAGCGTCATATTTACCTCTTCAAAGGTATTGATGCGCTTCTCTACAGGTAATGACCTTAATTTATTCCGGGAAGCTGCAGGATAATAATCAAGCTTCATATCTGTATGTTTAATAGGCCTTGATGTTCCGGGCTCTCTATATTTCTGGCCGTTAAGATATGCCTCTATTGCCTTTGCGGCCATTCTCCCATGCCCAACAGCGGTCGTCGCAATATCAAGGCCAAGGACATCGCCGCCTGCATAAACGCCCTGTATTGCAGTCTCCCTGATTTTATTAACATCTATCCAGCCGTATTTATTTTTCAAGGCATCCATGCCTGTAAGGTCAGGCTCCTGGCCTATGGCAGCTATAACAGTATCAGCGCCAACAGAAAAATCCGAGCCTTCAATCGGCACAGGACGGAAGCGGCCTGATTTATCCTTTTCGCCTAATTCCATCCTTACGCACTTCAAGTCTATAGAACAGTCAGCTTTTCCACCCTCTCCTATTACGCAGACAGGGGCAGCAAGAAACTCAAACTTTACACCCTCTTCCTCTGCGGCTGCTATCTCATGTTCAATTGCCGGCATCTCGTTTCTGGTTCTTCTGTATAGGATGGTTACATCTCCGCCAAGCCTTCTGCATGTCCTTGCGGCATCTATAGCTGTATTGCCGCCGCCAACCACAATAACCTTCTTGCCAATATCAACCTTCTCGCCATTATTTATCCTGCGGAGAAAATCAACACCTGTAAATACCCTGCGAATACCCTCGCCTTCAACATTCATCTTGCTTCCATTTTGAGCGCCCACAGCCACATATACAGCGTCATATTTCTTCTTTAAGTCTTCAAAGGAGATATCCACTCCTATCTTTGTATTGCACTTTAATTCAACACCGAGATCAAGAATATTCTGTATCTCAGCATCAAGCACCTCTCTGGGCAAGCGGTATGAGGTAATGCCGTATCTTAACATACCACCCGGCTTATCCGATGACTCAAATACAGTAACAGGATAACCTCTCCTTGCCATCTGATATGCGCATGAGAGGCCAGATGGCCCTGCGCCGATTATAGCCACCTTTTTATCTCTCTTTTTATCTGTGAGTTTTTTAAATTTAAGTCCTCTCTTTATGCCGTGGTCTCCCACAACCCTCTCAAAATTGTTTATAGCTACCGATCCGTCTTCTATATGCTGTCTGTTGCATCCGTTCTCGCATGGATGAGGGCAGATCCTCCCGTGCACTGCAGGAAAGGGATTCTTGTCTGTTAATATGCGCCATGCCTCATCAAAGGCCTCTTCATATGGCCTCTTTAAGTCCTTAGACTGTGCAACATAGGTCAGATACCCCCTTATATCCTCGCTGCTCGGGCACTTGCTCCTGCACGGAGGCATCTTCTTGACATATACAGGACACTTCCAGCTTTCACCGCTTGTAACAACAATATCTGACGGAGATGCTGTCTTAAGTTTTATAACCCCAGTTTCGCTGATAATCTCTTCTAAAAGTTGTGTTTCCACTTTATTATTCCTCCTAACATCTGTCTACAATAGAGATCGCTTCGCCCTTTGCATGTCATTCTGAGCCCTTCGCCTTCTGTCATTCTGAGCGAAGCGAAGAATCTCGTTTTTGCTCAGTGTAAACTCCGCGAGGAGTCTCTGCTCTTAGCAGCTCTATAACCTAACCTGCGCAGAGGTATTAAATGTTGTACGCGCAAAGCGGTATGTATCTATATGATATTTTGTAAACTTAAAGCCCGTAACCTCAAAGAAACGTTTCCAGCCAATACGTTCTATCCATTCACCAATACGTTCATATTCCTTGGCGCCTTCCTTATAGGTTTTTAGTATCTTGCGGACAGCATCGCCCACCTCCGGCCAGCGCGGCGGATTATTCGGAAGCCCGTAGGTTGCAAGCTTCATAAAGGAGGGACCGCTTCTTGTATTTGCTGACTTGCCGCCAACCCATATTGAAAGTGTATCTGTTTTTGGATCCCTTATCTCCATGCTCGGACACTGCCCGTGGCATGCGCCGCAATACATGCACTTCTCCTCAACCACTTCAAGGCTGCTTTTCCCCTCCACATTAATAGGGCGTATGGCTGCAACAGGACATATGGCAGTAACCTTTGGAAGCTCGCATATCTGCATATTTTTGTGATTAATTGTTGGCGGATGGTGATGTTGTAGGTTGATCGCTATGTCCGCCTGGCCACCGCAATTAATACTGCAGCAGGATGTTGAAATCTTAACACGTTGAGGAAAGCGCTCGTTGGTAAATTCCTCATAAAGATCATCCATAAGGGCCTTTACAGCTCCTGCTGCATCAGTGCCGGGCAGATTGCAGTGCAGCCATCCCTGCGTATGGAGGATATTGGATACAGAGTGGCCTGTCCCTCCTATGGGAAAGCCGAGGATGGTAGTGACATCCTTTATCAATGGCTCTATATCCTTTTCATTAGTAACAAGAAACTCTACGTTGCAGCGGCTTGTAAATTTAAGATGGCCCTGACAGTATTTATCTGCAATGTCGCAGATCTTTCTTACTGTATCAACGCTCATTGTGCGCGGTGAGCCTGCCCTGATAACATAAAGCACATCCCCGTTCTCAGCCACGCGCTTGATTATTCCGGGCTTTACCTTTTCATGATACTTCCACTTCCCATAATTCTTTATCATTATGGGATGCAGAAATTTCTTAAAATCAGGCGCCCCATTATCCCTCGGCGCCAACTTCTTCTTTACAGTTGTAGTAGTAGTCATTTTATTATTCCTCCATAATACTAAAGAAACTCAATAATTTTGACTTTTGCATTTTTATTTTTAATTTTATTTAAACTGCAGCCTCTTCCCCTTCAATCTCTTTGTCCGTTACATTCGGGGCCTGCTTCGGTTCGCCGGCAATCTTTGGCGCTGTATATTCCTCAAACTTTATATATGGATTTGAACGCGGATGTTTTACCATCTGCGGATCAG
>CAKKST010000401.1 GCA_919903585.1 Nitrospiria bacterium
AAGGTCTTCTCAGGACAGCCAAAGAAACAATAGATAAATTTGAAAAGATCAGAACTCTAAGAAAGGCAATAAGGGTTCTTATCTCAAGAGATGTATATAATACAGACCTCAGGGTGGTAAATCCTGCAGGGAAGGGTTTAGAAAACTCAATAAATCTTACAGATATTACACTGGAATTAGAGGTATTTCTTGCAAAGGAGTTTAATGTATATGTAGCAGTAGCAGGTGATAATAGTTCTACTGTAAAAAAGGCTGTGATTGATGGTTTAAGCAGAGAAGGTTTTTCAGTATTGAGAAAAGAGGCCGAGGCAAATCTGGCTGATCTGCTGATTATTGGAGAGGCTGCCCTTTGGAAGGCGGATATTCCTGACCCAAAATGGAAATATGTCAGATGGTGCTCTGATTTTCAGCTTATAGATACAAAAAACGGAAAAACATTTGGAAATATTTCACGCTCAGGAAAGGAAGGGCATCTGACACTATCAGAAGCAGAAAATAAGGCGATGAGGGTAATGCAGAAAGAGATTGCTTTTGCTATAAGCGGGCAGGCGGCAAATTTTATTTATGGTGAAATAAAACCATTGGAAGAGGCTGGCGTCGGCTGCGGCAGGGAAAAGGCTGCTGTTTCAGAAGAAAAAAAGGCTAAGGATAAAAATATCACAGATAAAAAGGAAACAGGCGATATTCCCGTAACCTTAATAACACAGGCAGAGGCGCTGCTTCCTGATATGTCAGATGTTCAATACGAGAATGTTGGAAGAGACATTGAATCTAAATCGGATAGTAGAGGCCCAATAATAAAGGTTATTACCCCTGAAGAAGGAAAGACCTATGCCCCTCCATTAAATATAGAATTATATTTTATAACGAAAGACCTTTCAGAGATAGACCTCTCAACCTTAAAGGTTGAGTATCTGAAATTATTTAGCATTGATATTACCGAAAGGGTGCTCCCCTATGTGAATAAAGAGGGAATAAAAATCTCAAATGCAAAATTTCCATCAGGCACCCATAACCTAAAAATTACCATTGGTGATAAAAGAGGCGCTGTAACCACCCGAAAATTTACAGCAGTAATTAAATAAACCGCAGCTCGTGCTCTTGATTCCTGCAGGAATGATATTCAGGGCGCTGCAGCCGTTTATTATAAATTGACTTTTTTTAAATAATAATGATAATATCCTTCAATGGATAAGGAGAAAAAACAACAGCCATGGCCTCTTATCTGGATCGCGGCCGCCATCCTCTTTATTATCCTCTTTTTCTTTTTCAGCTCCTCTAATCTTTCTCCTACCTCTGCTGAGCAGGTCTCTTACAGCGAATTTAAAAAGATGATAGAAGAAAAAAAGTTTGAAGAGGTTCTTATAGAGCAAAACTATGTCAGGGGGATTTTAAAAGAGAAAGGCAAGAAAAAAGAAATAAGGGTTGTTAAGGTAGAAGACCCTGATTTGATCAAACTATTAGAGAAGAACAACATAAAATTTTCAGGCAAGGAGACAGATACATGGCTCAGGGATTTTATCCTTGCATGGGTCATTCCAATAGTCATCTTTATATTAATATGGCGGTATCTCTTTGGAAGGCTCGGAACAGGCGCAGGCATAACTGCAGTTGGAAGAAGCAAGGCAAGTTTATATATAGAAAAGGACACAGGGGTTACATTTAATGATGTGGCAGGCGTTGACGAGGCCAAAGAAGAATTAAAAGAGGTAATAGACTTCCTTCAGCATCCTGATAAATATCTGAGGCTTGGAGGCAAGATACCAAAGGGCGTCCTCCTCGTCGGGCCAACAGGCACAGGAAAGACCCTGCTTGCAAAGGCAGTGGCAGGCGAGGCAAAGGTTCCCTTTTTTAGCATAAGCGGATCTGAATTTGTGGAGATGTTTGTTGGCGTTGGCGCAGCGAGGGTAAGAGACCTATTTGCACAGGCAGAGCAGAAGGCGCCATGCATAATATTTATTGATGAGATAGACGCACTCGGAAAGGCAAGGATAGCAGCGCCAATGGGCGGCGGCTATGAAGAGCGTGAGCATACACTACAGCAATTACTCGTTGAGATGGATGGATTTGATACTAAAAAGGGCATTATAATCATGGCAGCAACAAACAGGCCAGAGATACTTGACCCTGCACTTCTTCGGCCCGGAAGATTTGACAGGCATATCCTTGTTGACAGGCCTGATATAAAAGGCAGGGAAGATATATTAAAGGTGCATGCAAAGAATGTTAAGCTATCAGCGGATGTGGATTTAAAGATCATTGCCGCAAGGACGCCGGGATTTGCAGGCGCTGACCTTGCCAATGTTGTAAATGAGGCCGCAATACTTGCCGCAAGAAAGGACAAGAATGCTGTAGAGCTTTCTGACTTTGAGGAGGCAATTAACAGGGCTATTGCAGGCCTTGAAAAGAAAAAGAAGGTAATAAGCAAAAAGGAGCAGGAGATTATTGCCTATCATGAATCTGGCCATGCAATAGCTGCGGAGAGCGTTCCCCATGCTGATAAGGTTCACAGGGTCTCTATAATACCCCGCGGCATTGCAGCGCTGGGTTATACATTGCAGCTTCCAACAGAGGACAGGTATCTCCTTACTAAGACAGAACTGCTGGACAGGCTTGCTGTGCTTATGGGAGGAAGGGCTGCAGAGGAGATTGTCTTTAATGAGGTATCAACAGGCGCACAGAACGACCTTGAGCGGGCAACAGGCATTGCGCGGAGCATGGTTGTTGAATACGGCATGAGCGAGAAACTCGGGCCTGTAACCTTTGAGCGCGGCAAGAAGCCGCTGTTTCTTGATATAGGCTATATGCCGACAACAGAATACAGCGAGGAGACATCAAGGCTCATAGACGAAGAGGTAAGCAGGATCGTCAAAGAAACTTACAGCAGGGTAAAGAAGATACTTGAAGAAAAAAAGGACAAGCTCCTCATACTCGGCAAGATGCTGATTGAAAAAGAGGTTATTGAAGGAGACGAACTAAGAAGACTCCTTGCAGCATAATACACCCTCTATCCGCAACAGCCTCTTTTTAATTCCAATGCCTCCGCTGTATCCCCCAAGACCGCTATTACCTGCAACAACCCTGTGGCAGGGGACAATAATGGGAGTCGGGTTTTTGCCGCAGGCATTTCCAACTGCCCTTGCACCCTTTGGCAAATCTATCTCTCTTGCAATCTCACCATAGCTCTTTGTCCTGCCATAGGGGATTTTTAAAAGCGTCTTCCAGACCCTTTTTTCAAAATCTGTCCCCTTCATATCAAGTGGTATTTCTATCTCCAATCGCTCACCATTTAAATACCTTTTAAGAAGCCTTGCAAATTCACTGAATGCAGTATTATCTTTAACAGGTTTGATATTATATGCTTTCTCCAATGTATTAATGAAGTCCTTTTCCCTTTCATTAATACCAACAGCACACAGCCCCTTTTCTGTTAGGGCAAGAAAAATCCTTCCAATAGGCGAACCAAAGGCAGTATAAAGGAGTGAAGTGTTAGGCTTCATTTATGGTCTATTATAATAAAAATCTTTTAAATGTCCAATTTTATTTATTTGACACGATAGGGAAATTTTGGGTAATATATTATCAAGAGGTATTAATCATGGCAGATGAAAAGAAGGCAGAGAAACCAAAAATCAAATGCCCTGGCACAAGGACCATGCTTGATGCGCCGCCGGAAGAGGTAAAGTGCAGGAAGTGCGGCTATGAGACAGAGATCTTCAGCGATGAGCCAAAGATAGAGTGCCCAAAGTGCGGCGCTGATATATTTAGAAATGCTGATGAGCCAAAGCCGCCGTCATGCGTTGAGTGGTGCCAGTTTGCAGAAAAGTGCCTCGGCGATGTCTTTGACCTTTCTAAGATAAAGAAGATAGGCGGCCAAGAGCGAGAGAAGGGCAAGGAATATTTAGATAATATCTTGAAAAAGATGGAGGAGTGCAAGAAGTCAGACAAGTAGTGG
>CAKKST010000402.1 GCA_919903585.1 Nitrospiria bacterium
GTCCTGAATTCTGATTTTTCAACCAATTCCTCAACCAGATGAAAGGCCATCTCCTGCGCCTTCTGCTTTAGTTTGTCAAGCTCTGACACAAAATATTCAGGCAGATATTTTTTGGCAAGTGCGAGCATCTCCTCAGAAGATACGGATGTAAGCCTCCCGTTCTCATACTGCTCTGTTACCCATTTATATATCTTTGAAACCGCTGGATGCCTTTTGTCAACCTTCTTATCACCTGTGAGTTCAAGATGGGTATTTATCCAGTGTGCAACACCTGCAAGGCCTGATTTATCTGTTATGGTAATGCCAATCGGCCTGTTCAATAACCTTGCTGTATCAAAGATATTGTAAATCTCCTCATTCTTTAATACCCCGTCCAGATGAATGCCTGCACTCGTTGTATTGAACTCCGAACCAACAAGAGGATAATTCGGCGGGATATGATAGTGCAGCTCTTTATGGAAATATTCCGCTATCTCTGTAATTACCCTCGTGTCTATGCCGTTATTATCGCCGCGCAGGCTGATATACTCAACTACAAGACCCTCAATAGGCGAATTTCCTGTCCTCTCGCCAAAGCCGAGTATGGCGCCATTTGCAGCGGCACAGCCATAGAGCCATGCGGTTGATGCATTTATCAATACCTTATGAAAATCATTATGGCCGTGCCACTCAAGGTATTCTGATGGCACGCCGCCCTCAGTCCTGAGGCCATGGATAAGCTCCTGAATACCCCTCGGCAGTGCAGCAGAGGTGTAAGGCACACCATAACCCATAGTATCGCAGGCACGAACCTTTACAGGTATCTTTGCCTCCCCGCTCAGCCTCATCAATTCCTGAACAAAGGGCATGACAAAGCCATAGAAATCAGCACGGGTAATATCCTCAAGATGGCACCTCGGTATTATCCCTTCATTCAGCGCCTCCTTAACAATCTCAAGGTACCTGCTCATGGCCTCCCTGCGTGTCATATTCAGTTTTAGGAAGATATGATAGTCTGAGCATGATGTGAGTATCCCTGTCTCCTTTAATCCCATCTCTTTTACGAGCTTGAAGTCACCTTTTGCAGCCCTTATCCAGCCTGTAACCTCAGGATATTTGTATCCCTTCTCAAGGCACTTTTCAACTGCCTCTTTATCCTTCTTGCTGTAAAGGAAAAACTCGCACTGCCTTACCACACCATTCGGCCCGCTGAGGCGGTGGAGCATGTCGTATATATCAACTATCTGCTTGACTGTATATGGCGGCCTTGCCTGCTGCCCGTCCCTGAAGGTCGTATCAGTAATCCAAAAATCCTGCGGCAGGCTCGGCGGTATAATCCTGTCTGTAAAAGGTATCTTGCAGACCTCTGAGTAAGGGAAGTATTCCCTGAAGAGCATTGGCTCAGATACATCCTGAAGCTCATACTTATGAGCAGGCTTAGCCATTATTATAGATGCCTTTTTCTTCATTTTTCACCTTGTTATTAAGAATTTATGATAAAAATGTAATATTATACCCAATATAACTTTCTTGTCAACTACGAAAAAGCAACCCGTGATGGATGTGTGTAGACATTCATCCTCTCTCCACGAACAAAGCCGACAAGGGTAATGCCGAGGAAATATGCCATATCAACAGAGAGGCTGGTGGGTGCATTTCTGCTTATAATCATCGGAACACCCCTCCTGCTCACCTTAAGCAATATATCAGAGGATATCCTGCCGCTGGTCAGGACAATCTTGTCTTTTGAAGAGATATTATTCAGTAAACAATATCCAAACACCTTATCCACTGCATTGTGCCTTCCGATGTCCTCGCAAAAGACCTCAATCCTCTTGCCATCCCATAGCGCAGCGCTATGCACACCGCCTGTCTCTTTATAGGCAATTGACATATTAATAAAATCCCGTGCTATGCTGCTTATATCTTTAGCTGGTATTCTCAAAGAAGACACAACCTTCTGCTCATTAGTAAAGCCCTTTAAAAAGTCTGTTGCCAGTCCCCTGCCGCAGCCTGATGTAAGGGCGGCATGGGCTATCTTTTCAATTGCATTTTTTGAATAATCCCTTATCTTAATTGAAACGATCCCATCTACCTCATTAAAATCAATCTCCTTAATATCCTCATTTTCTGAGACCATCTTCTCTGAAAGAAGAAGGCCCACTGATAGTTCCTTAACCATCACAGGCGTGCACATCAGGGTGATAAACTCCTCGCCATTTAAGTAAAGGGTAATATTTCTTTCAATAGCAATATAATCCTTAATCTTCCTGCCTTCACCCTTTTCAATTTTTAGTATATTAAATTCCTTTATCTCTTTCACCTGAAAATACCTTTTTTTAACAGGTCTAAAGACCTGTTTCTACAAAACCTCGCAATTCGTAGAAACAGACCTTTAGGTCTGTTATTATTTTCATTGTCATTTGTGCCAATCAATTGGCATGAAGGTTTCATAAAAGGTGAACCCCGTTAGAAACTTGTAGGGCTTTTACCCCGTCTTTTCTATAAGGAATAAATTCCCGCCATAAATGGCGGAGTTTTCTAAGGGGGTGAATAAACAAAAAAGGCACGCAATATCTTGCGTGCCTTAAATTTTCCCCCTAATATTAATTAAGTAATTAATTACGCTGATGCTGTTACATTTGCAGCCTGTGGTCCTTTGGGGCCCTGCACAATATCAAATTCCACTGCCTGCCCCTCTTTTAAAGACTTATACCCCTCTGTCTGAACCGCTGAATAATGAACAAATACATCCTCCCCGTCCTCACGCTGGATAAAACCAAACCCCTTTTTGTCATTAAACCACTTTACCTTACCTGTACTTCTCACAACCTTCCTCCTTTTTAAAACAACTGCGTTAACAAAAAAACCGCTGGAATTATAAGTCCACTATGACCCATAGGACTTACAATTCCGCGGTCACCTCAAAATAAGCGTTTTATTTTTTGTTACCCTGCCCATACAGTAATTCTAAATTATCCCTAAAGTGTGAGGATACGGTAACATAGGTATAATTGGTTGTCAAGTATTTTTTAACTTTTCTTATCTTTACCTGTCTTTGGCCCTTAGCATATTTTTTAGTTCCTCTATCTCCTTTTCCATCTGCTCAAAGCGTCTTGCAATGGGGTCAGGCATATGTATATGATCCATCATAAGGTCATCAAACTTCTTGTCCTTTATCCTGATAATCCTGCCGGGTATGCCTACAACCGTTGAATATGGCGGGACATCCTGTAAGACTACGGAATTTGCCCCTATCTTTACATGGTCTCCAATATTAATGGCGCCGAGTACCTTTGCGCCTGTGCCAATAACCACATTATTTCCTATTGTAGGATGCCTCTTGCCGCGCTCCTTTCCTGTACCGCCGAGTGTTACCCCCTGAAATAGGGTTACATTATCCCCAATCTCTGATGTCTCGCCAATCACAACCCCCATGCCATGGTCAATAAAAAACCCCTTTCCAATGACTGCACCAGGGTGTATCTCAATACCTGTGAAGAATCGGCAGAGCTGTGATAAAAAACGGGGGATAAACGGTATCCTTTTTTTCCAGAGCCAGTGGGAGACCCTGTGGCATAATATTGCATGAAGCCCTGCATAGGTGAGGATAACCTCAACAAGGCTGACAGCAGCAGGATCCCTTTCAAAGACTGCCCTGATATCATCTCTTAATCTATCAAACATCTGGTATCCTATATTTGTAGGGGCGAGGTAACCTCGCCCCTACTTTCTTTACGAAGCCGTCATCTTCTGCAAGATACAAACTGCATAGGCCGCTATCCCCTCACCCTTGCCAATAAATCCCATCTTCTCATTGGTGGTTGCCTTTATATTTACCATTGTCTTTGATATATCAGCAGCCTCTGAGATTTTATCAATCATCCTGTCCATATACAGTGCGAACATCGGCTCCTCTGCAATTATAACAGAATCTATATTTGTTATATCATAGCCATCTGCTCTGACAATATTAACACATCTTTTTAATAACTCAAGACTTGAAATATCCTTAAATGCAGGGTCTGTATTTGGAAAGTGCCTGCCAATATCCCCCTTTGCTGCTGCGCCGAGGATGGCATCGCATATTGCATGAAGAAGGACATCAGCATCAGAATGGCCTGAGAGCCCCTTTTCATGGGGTATCTCTATTCCGCCAATGAAGAGTCTTCTGCCTTTACTAAAAGAATGGACATCATAGCCAATGCCTGCCCTTATCATCTATTCTCCCTGTTTTTATAAATCATCTCTGCAAATATCATATCAAATGGCGTGGTAATCTTTATATTATCATAGCTGTCCATGATCACCTTTATCTTATAACCGAGGCGCTCCACCAGAGAGGCGTCATCTGTCCCGCGGAAATCATCAATATATGCCTTATTGTATGCCTCGCTTATAATCTTATATCTAAATGTCTGAGGCGTCTGGATAAGCCATAGATGCGCCCTGTTCATTGTCGCCTCAACGAACATATCCTTTGCCACCCTCTTTATGGTATCCCTCGCAGGGACCCCTGCCACAACGCCGTCTACCTTCGCACAGAGCTCAATAGACTGTTTTATAATATCACTGTTCACAAAGGGCCTTACACCATCGTGGACAATAACACAGGCAGTATCATTAGAGACAAATTTTAATCCATTATATACAGAATCCTGCCTATCCTTTCCACCGGGAACAACCTTTGTTACCTTGTGTATACTGTATTTCTCCACAATCTCATTAAGGCAATACCCCTCCTCCCCCACTGGCGCTATGAGAATAATCTCATTGACCTCATCTATGCCTTCAAAGGCCTTTAATGTATGCACAAGGACAGGCCTGTCACCGAGGAAAAGATATTGTTTCTTTTTCTCCTTCCCCATCCTCTTGCCCATACCAGCAGCAGGTATAAGGGCAACTACCCTTTGTTTTTTCTTATCAGCCAAAGCCAATCACCCCTTTATATATTGGTGAATCTCCTCCCCCTCGCTATCTTCCTTCATCTTTGTAAAGATCATCCTGCCGGCAGTAGTCTGTAAGACGCTTGTAACAACCACCTCAACATTCTTGCCTATGTGCCTCCTCGCCTCATCCACAACAATCATTGTGCCATCGTCAAGATAAGCGACGCCCTGCCCGGACTCCTTGCCCTCCTTTAGTATAAAGACCTTCATCGTCTCACCGGGGAGGACAATGGTTTTCAAGGCATTACAAAGCTCATTTATATTAAGAACATTCACACCCTGCAGTTCTGCAATCTTATTAAGATTCATGTCATTTGTAATAATCTTGGCCTTCATGCCCTTTCCAAGGGCAATAAGTTTTGAGTCCACATCTTTAATATCCGGAAAATCCTCATCCACAACCTTCACATCAATATCAGACATCTTCTGCATCCTGTGGAGTATATCAAGCCCCCTCCTGCCCCTTGCCCTCTTCATGGAATCAGAGGAATCTGCAATATGCTGAAGCTCAACAAGGATAAATCTTGGAATAATAAAGATGCCCTCCATAAAACCTGTATCACATAAATCTGCAATCCTGCCGTCAATAATAACACTCGTATCAAGTATCTTATTAGAGCCCTGCGCCGCTGGGGCGCTCATGCCTTTGAAATTCGGAAGTTTAATCTCGCTCCCTGCCTTTATCCCGACAATCATACCGAGATATGTTAAAAGGCCGATTAAAAATGCCCTGATTAAGATAAGGAAGGTATGGCCCTCATTAAACAGGGCGCTGATGAAAGCAGATAAAATATAGGCTATAATCATCCCTAAAACCCCGCCGAGAACAGCGCTGCTGACATGTTTTATGGATGCCTTTCTTAATTCAACCTCAAGAAAGATACCGATAGCGCTGACTATAACGCCTACAAAAGCGCCGATAATGCTGAGGCCTGATATGCCTTCAAACCTTGCATACGCAACAGCCCCGATAAAAACACAAAAAAGAACAAATATAGCGCGTATAATATTAATCCCCATAAGCGACCTTCTCCTCTCATAAAAAAATTATTAATCCGCTGATATGGTAATATAAAATGTATTGCCCCGCCTGTTTATCAGGAGTAATACACTCTCACCCTTCTTAATCTTAGAGGCAATGCGCCTGTAATCCTTTGTATTATTTATCCTCTGCTTATTAATCTCCTCAATCACATCGCCCCTTTTGAGGCCTGCCTCCTCTGCTGCGCTCCCGCGCTCAACACCTGCCACAACCACACCCCTTGCTGCCTTTGGGAGATTTAACTGCCTTGCTATATCAGGGGTTAAATCCTCCACCATAATATCTGCAAAGATATTTTCATAATTGCCGCCAGAATCTCCTTCCTTCATCCCCCTGCCTGTCCCGGCAATATCCTTTGGAAGCTCTGCAATTACAATATCAAGCGTCTTCTCTGCCTTATCCCTTACAACCTTAATCTTGACCTTTGCAGCAACAGGCATCTGGGCAATGGTATTCCTCAGATGCGCTGAATCCTGAATCTCTTTTCCATTAACACTGACAATAACATCACCCCGCTGTATACCGCCCTTTTCTGCAGGGCTGCCTTTCACCACATCACTCACAAGCGCGCCCTTAGCATCCTTAAGTCCAAATTGCTGTGCAAGCTCAGAGGTAATTGGCTGAACAGCGACACCAAGCCACCCCCTGACCACCTTGCCTGACTTGATCAGGCTCTCCATTACTGCCTTTACCATATTTGAAGGCACAGCAAAACCAATCCCCTGATACCCGCCGCTCTGGCTGAAGATTGCAGTATTAACGCCAATAAGCTCACCCCTTATATTTACAAGGGCGCCGCCTGAATTCCCCGGATTAATGGCTGCATCAGTCTGGATAAAATCCTCATACTCTGCAACGCCTACATTTGCCCTGCCTACCGCGCTTATTATCCCCATTGTAACGGTCTGATTAAGTCCAAATGGGTTGCCAACTGCTATGGCGAACTCCCCAACCTGCAGCTTATCTGAGTCACTCCACACAATTATTGGAAGGTCATTTGCATCAATCTTTATAACTGCAATCTCGGTCTTTGGGTCAGCGCCGATCAGCTTTGCCTTGAATTCCCTCTTGTCAGAAAGCAGAACCTTTATCTGCTCGGCATTGCTAACAACATGGTTATTGGTTACTATATATCCATCAACACTTACTATTACACCTGAGGCAAGGCCTGGCCTCTTCCTCGGTTCAAACTCCCTGAACTCATCACCAAAGAATCTTCTGAAAAAGGGGTCGTCAAAGAATGGCGCCGCCTGCTGGGGGGACTTGATTACAGTAGAAATATTTACAACTGCTGGTGTAACTGCCTTTGCTATCTCTACAAATGCCTGACCTGTCTGGGCAAGCTGCTCTGTTACCCTCGGCGGCACAGGCTTGCCATCCCTTGCCTGACCAAAAGGAATCAGGCCGTAATGTGCAGAAAAGATCACACCGATTACAAGGCCGATAGAAACCAAAAGTATTGAATATAAAAACCAATTCGTCCTATGGTGCTTAGACATGTATTTAAGACCTCCAACCTGCCTGTCGTCAGACAGGAATAAACAAAAAATTGATAGCCGAAACTCCTCGGCTGTCTTTTATTTTAAAATCGCCTTATAAAGACAATTTATATTATATTACAACAGAAGTTATAATGTAAATGGGAAACTTTTAAAAGGAGGATAGACAAGGAAAGGTCTGACCACCTCATCTGTTGGGGTGTCTTAATGCCGATGGCATAAAGCCTCTATGCTGTAGCAGGTCCGATATTCCAAAGTAACTGCAGGCTTTTCATAGCCTCTGATTTTTTGGCTTGTTTGTTAGCCGGAGTTACGGGCAATAAATTATTATGTTTTTGAAACTTCATATTTAACAGGTAAGAGTCTATCAAGAGTTATATGTTTTGAAGCATCAAGAATTTCTATCCCGATAATCCTGTCATTTTCTCCGATATCCAAAACAATGTCTTCGGTAACTCTTTTGTTTATAACTTCCTGCCTTCTGTCATCGAGCCTGATGTAAAGAAGATCTGTTTTGTCATTGTAAGTAATATTCATTTTTTACACCTCCCATTTTCCATGAAAGACATATACGGTAACGGTCACAATTTTATCACCTTCAATTGTGTAAAACACCTCAATCCTTTTCTGTTCATAATATTTATTGTGACGGTTTTGTTTAAAATCGTAAACTTTAGCTTTCCCTATTCTACCATATTTTGCTGGAATAATGAAGCCTGTTTGAATTATATCCTTGATTTCGGCTTCACTTGCCCCTCGTTCTTCTGCACGCTCTAAAGTATGAGGATCTATATTGATTTCCATTTTAAAGTATTAATTTCCTTCCTTACTTATTGCCCGTAATTTTGGGTATTGGGCAAGGCTAAAAGAAGTGCAGGGCATTTGTCATTAATCTTTTTCCTTTTAGCCTGCTGTTATCGGATGTTTTCGCCG
>CAKKST010000403.1 GCA_919903585.1 Nitrospiria bacterium
TTAGCTTTTATAAAATCTAACCAACCAAATTTTGTCATGCCCGAAGGCTTCTATCCCCGATAGAAACATTCGGGGACGCATCCAGAGCCTTCAAAATGGATTCCCGCTTAATACCTGCGGGAATGACAGCGTTGGGATGTTTTTGTTTTATAGCCTGCCCCTGAATGTTTCCATCAGGGGTCAATTCTATTTTGAGACTGTTAATAAAAATGAAAGAAAGGGGGGAATTATATGATACCTGCCAAAAAGAGAAATTTAAAACCATTTCCTATCTTTGCAATCATTTTTATAACCTCACTCATACTTAGTATATTCTTTGTACAAAAAGAGGAGGCTGTCGGCGCTAAAAAGATTCGCCTTCTGTGGACAAATGATACTCATGGCTATTTAAAGCCGCTCTATCACAAGGACTATTATGATGAGGACTATGAATCACTCGCTAAGAAAGAAGGTAAGATAGGCGGCTTTGCTCATATAGCAACATTGGTGAATAAACTCAGAAATGAAATGCCTGATACGACCTTCCTCTTTGATGCAGGCGATACATGGCATGGCACAGGCGTGCCGCTTCTTGAAGAGGGAAAATCCGTTGTCAAGATCATGAATGAGATGAAATACGATGCTATGGCGCCCGGCAATGTGGAGTTTTTATTTCCAAAAAAAGTCTTCCTTGCGAGAGTGGCTGACAGCAAATTCCCTGTGCTTGCCCTGAATCTCTCTGACCTTGAGATGGACGAGCTCGTGCTCAAGCCCTATGTGGTTATAGATAGAGGCGGCTACAAGCTCGGCATAATGGGCATGGCCTATCAGTGGACAGCAAAGACAGGGGAGCGGTCATTAACAGAAGGATGGAGCTTTGGCCTTAGAGAAAAAGAGGCAGCGAATTTTGCAAAGGAATTGAGAGAAAAGCACAAGGTGGATTTAGTTATCCTGCTCTCTCACATGGGCAAGGGCCCTGACCTGAAATTTGCATCAAGGGTGAACGGCATAGATGTAATACTTGGCGCACATACACATGATTTAATGGACCCGGCAAGCGAGGTAAAAAATCCTGAAGGCAAAACAGTCATTGTAACGCAGGCAGGCTCTCATGGAAAAAACCTTGGAAGGCTTGATGTATATATTAAGGATGGAAAGATTGCAAAGTATGACCATCAGATATACAGGATAATTGCAAAGGAGATTAAGCCTGATCCAAAGATACAGAAGATCATTGACGAGGAGTATGCAAAATATAAGTGGATGGAGGAGATCATCGGCTCAACAAAGACCATGCTGTATAGAAGGGCAATATGGCAGAGCACAATGGATAATTTTATAACAGATACATACAGGAGAATTGAAAATGCTGATGTGGCCTTCTCGCCTGCATGGAGATTCGGCGCAACCATTATGCCGGGAGATATAACTGTAGATGATGTTTATAACATGGTGCCAACGCTTGATCATATATTCTCTGTTGAGCTTGATGGTGAATCTATAAAGATGGCTCTTGAGCAATCGTTTGATAATGTTATCGCAGAGGATCCATATCTCCAGCTCGGCGGCGACATGATAAGATTCTCAGGTATAGAGATTAGATATAATACAAAGAAGCCGCTGGGTGAGAGGATTAAGATATTAAAGATAAACGGAAAGCCCTTTGATCCTGCTAAGACCTATAAGGTAGTCAGTGCAGCAGGCCAGATACAGAACCATCCAAATGGTGTTAATAAAAAGGATACCGGCAAGGTTGCAGTAGAGACGCTTGTTGATTATATCAAGAAGAACTCACCCATATCATCCAGAGTTGATGACAGGATAAAGGAAGATAAATAGTTTTTGGCATCACCTATGAAACACTTAAATAAAAGGCGGCCTATCTTAATTTTATGGCCGCCTTTTTACCTTTGCGCTAATTTAATAATCTTACTCTTTTGCCCCCCTGCATGGGGAGACCCAGCCGGTAAATGGGGCGGACTCTTTAATATTAATTCAGGGGATGAGGTATTCCGCGATTCAAATGGCAGCCTTATGATAGAGGCTGCGCTTTCTGTTGCTGTCTCTGATATTGAACCGAATACAGTTTTTCTCGGCACTACAAAGGGCCTGTATAAAAGCACAGACAATGGCGCTCAGTGGACAAATATTGGGAAGGAGATTGGTTCCCATATCTTTTCTGTTGCTGCTAAAAAGGGGATTATATATGTAAGCTCTGAAAAGGGGCTGTTCAAAAGCAGAGATAGCGCCGATACATGGGAGAGGCTGACCAATACAGATGAGATTGGAAGGGCGCTGGCCATATCCTTTGATCCGAGAAATGAAAACATTTTATATATATCTACCCTGAAAGGACTCTTTAAAAGCAGCGACTCAGGCAGGGCATGGATGCCTGTTAATATCAACCTTAAAGAAGGCGCAATGGCAGCCATCATCTCACAATCCCCCCCTGCCCCCCCTTTACCAAAGGGGGGAAGTGAGTGGGGAGGCATATATATCATCACATCAAATGCCCTTTACAAAAGTACAGATGGCGGTGAAACATGGAGGCAGATAAAAGACGGCATACCTGATAATGGGCTCTTTACGCTAGCCTTTGACCCTGCTAATTCAAAGAGGCTATACCTAAGCACAGACATAGGGATATTTATAAGCAATGACGCTGGTGAAAAATGGGAGCATTTAATAAATGAACGGCGCGAGATGTACTACTTTCCGAAGGTCTATTCCCTTATTGTAGATCCTGTAGACGCAAAAAAAATTTATGCGGGCACAGAGGACGGCCTTCTGATAAGCGATGATGGCGGCAGGAACTGGCTTGCCTTTAAAAAGGGGCTTCCCAGTCATCTTCAGGTTGGAAGGATTGTTAGTAACCCAAGGGACGGGAATAAGATATATCTTATAATGTCAACACTGCCATATAAACTCGTGTGGGAAAGGGAAGTGGGAAGACTCGGCATGGTACTAAAGTTAAAAGAGATAATATATCTTGCCGGGGCATTGATAGTAATGCTCGGCGGGACAGTATTTACAATATATAAATTTAAAAGATTTTATAAAAAGGTGTAGCTATGGAATCATCACTTTATTTGTTTGGCGCCTTTACACTCGGCATACTCCATGCCCTGGCACCCGGACATGGAAAGACAATAGTCGGTGCATATCTTGTCGGCTCAAGGGGAAGGATAATAGATGCTATACTCTTAGGCACGATTGTAACCATAACGCATACAGGCGGTGTAATACTTCTTGGCATCATTGCTGTTATTGCCTCTGCGTATATTGTGCCAGAGAGGATTCAACAGATTGCATCGCTGGTCTCAGGGATATTGATAGTGGCGGTTGGCGGCTGGCTTTTATATAAACGAATTCTGCACATCCATCAGCACAAACACAATCATTTCCACAGCCATAATCATGTTGAATCACCGCATGATAAAAAAGGTGATGTTGCGCCAACCCTCGGCATGCTCCTTGCCCTCGGCATATCAGGGGGCATTGTGCCATGCCCAGAGGCGCTGGTTGTCCTGCTAATGGCTATCGGCTCTGGAAAGATTTTAATGGGTTTGCTGTATGTATTTATCTTCAGCTTTGGCCTTGCCTCTGTGCTTATTACCATCGGCATAATACTTGTAAAGGCAGGCAATCTCATGCAGGGCATTGTTAAGGAGGGCTGGACAGACAAGATGGCAAGGTCATTAAGCCTCTTCAGCGCCCTGCTAATAACCATTCTTGGGATATATCTGATTATACAGGCAGGTGGCAGGCTGTTGTAAGATGATTAATACCAGATCCAAAAATCACACCCTCAAGATTGCATCAGTTTCAATCCACGCCCCCGCGTGGGGGGCGGCGAGTTTATTCTTTTCCTAAATCCTCGGCAATAATCCTGAATTGCTCCAATGCTGATTCAAGGTCTTCTGCGATCTCGCGGGCGATGACATCAGGCTCAGGAAGGTTTTCGGACTCCTCAAGGCTTTCGTCTTTGAGCCAGAAGATGTCAAGGCTTGCCTTGTCGCGGTTGATTAATTCCTCATAGTCAAATGCCCTCCAGCGGCCGTCAGTCAGTAGGGGCAATTCATAAATTGCCCCTACATTCCACGTCGGTTTCCTGTTATGCCTGTTTTCAGGGTTACAGCATTTGACAAACTCATCAAGGTCGCTTCTCTTTAAAGGATTAGTCTTCAGTGTGAAGTCCTTATTAGTCCTGAAATCATATATCCATACCTTTTTTGTCCATGGTGTTTCAGAGGCAGGCTTTCTGTCAAAGAAGATGACATTT
>CAKKST010000404.1 GCA_919903585.1 Nitrospiria bacterium
GAGTCCCTTCAGTTTCTTTTCAACACTCTTTATACCATCAATTGCAAGCTCCCACTCCTGGGCGTCAGACTCAACCTCAAAGGTATAGTTCTGTTTCTCAACCACATTTGTTTTCTGGAAAGCTTCAAAATCCATACCATACTTTTTTCTGTAAAAATCATCTGTCATCCTGTAGCGAGTAAGCTTCCTTAAATAATCTCTTCGCAGAACCTCTTTAAGCTCCTCGTCTGTCAACTCTTCTATCTGTTTTCTAATAACTGCCGGCATAGTTTATACCTCCTTAATATATATATCTTAAGCTGCTATCTTATTTCTGTCAAGATTTTTAAACTTTTTTAGAAGCCGTATGCTATAAAATAATTTGATATTCATAATGCATAATCAGGCCTCCTTTGGTTAATTCTTAATATACCAAAAAAGTTACCTAATTAGTGAGCATTAACAAGCCCCTGTTGTCCTGTTGCCCTCTGTTGTTCTCAGGAGTTGTGAGCAAAAGGTATCAGATGGATGGGTTTTTGGATGTAAAAAGTGGTAGAAGATAAAATTCGGACGGTTTTGTTTTCTATTAGAACTTTGAAAAGGGGGAAGGAGAACCGAGATAAAAGTTGATACACGGCCTGATGCTTTAGGGGTAGCCCTTGAACGGATATACCCTGCGGTAATGGAGACTGCATGGAGATATTTACATCCAGACGAGGTAAAGCGCCTCAAGCAAGAGAGCCAGGAAATCAGGGAAAGAAAAAGATATTAGGGGATATATGGTAAAAGGGGCTGTTGCCCCTTTTACCCTTGAAAGGAGATTAAGATGTCTACTCCACAGAAAATAACTGTAATGGCGCTAATGGCGCTAAGTCTTGTAGTTTTAACAACATACAGCTTAGCCTTTAAGGGCGATGAATTGCCGCTAAAAGAACAATAAAATCCACCGACGCCTACGGGAAAGAACAAAATTTGTTGGTGGATTACAAAGTACAATAATGCCAACAGCGGCCGGTCTCAGTATAGTCCCTCTAAAACACATAAGATTTAAGGAGGCTTTGACCAGACCGCTTCCCTATCTTCTTGTAACCTGCATCTTCCCATGTATGCATACATAAATAAAAACCTTGACAAACAGGCAGCAGTATCTTATTTTTAAATCATTAAGTCTTGTTTTTGTTGAAAGGCCAATCTGATAATTGGAGAAAATGCGGCTATATTTAGACATCTGTGTGTATAATAGACCATTTGACGATCAACGGCAAACAAGGATTGTTATAGAAACATTGGAATTTCTGTATCTGCTGTCTATGGCTGAAAAGGGTGAAATAACACTGGTTAATTCCTTTGCCATTGAAGATGAGAATAGTAAAAATCCATATGCTAACCGTAAGGACATAATAAACGATATATTAGCGACAACTACAGAAAATATTGATTATGATGAGGATTTAGGAGATAGGGCGAGAGAATTAGAAAAACTTGGTATAATGAGTATGGATGCGTTGCATATTGCCTGTGCTGAGAAGGCGAAGGCTGATTTTTTTGTAACATGTGATGATATATTGGTTAGAAAATATGAAGGTAATAAGAAGAGAATAAAGGTTAAGATTGCGCCATTGATGGAATTTATCAACAGGGAGGTGTTTAAGATATGAGTAAGACTTTGGAGTTGACGCCTGCTGAGATTAGGAAGGCAGGGTGGAATGCCTTGAAGGCCCGCATGGGTATTGCTGGGGCTTTGAAATTTATCCTACAGTATGAAAAGGGTGAGGGAGACTATACAAAGCTAAGAAAAGAGCTTTTTAAGGAAGAAACAGTTGACAGTTTGATAGAAAAGATGAAGAAGGAGGGGAGAATAAAGGCAAAGGGAGGATGTAACAAGAGAGGGTAATATAGGACATAGGGACATCCCACATTTATCACCTACTCAGGCCATCGGCCTGAATGGCCAGTATGAAAGGAGTTTTTCTCGCCAATTTCATGCCGAAGAAAAATTAAATTCTAAACCCAACACTTTTCCAAGGCCTTAATATATTGCATTGTCAGGCTTACCATTTTTTTATTTTCCTTACCATAAATATTAGTGCAACCTCAGCGCTTCATACTACTTGACACCACAAGCCCTTTTTGTTAATGTAAGATAAAATTAATTGTTTTCATAGATAGGGAGTCTGATATGTGTGGTTTCAAAGAGAAAGAATAATGTCGCTTAAGAAAAAGATAGCCCTCAGCTTTATTATCAGCTCATTTGTAATTGCCATTCTTTCTGTATTTGAATATATCAATTTTATAGAGATCAGAAAAGAAATAAGGCATCTGGAGATTACTGACACAATAAGGAGCAAGTCTCTGCAATTAAGAAGACACGAAAAAAATTTCTTTCTTTACTGGCCTCAAAAGGCAAAGGAAGAATCAGAGGCCATTTATAGATACCTCAGTGAACTGGATACCATTCTTAATGAGAGTTTAATAACAGGTAGAACAGGGAAATTGTCCTATCCGAAGAGCCTTATAGCTGAATACGGGCAGAGGTTTAATAAAATAGAGTCAACTGTAAATGAAGTTTCAGCGGAATTTGACAGGATAAAACCCAGTCTTGGCAAAAACCGTAAATTTTTTTCATTAATAGAATTGACATTTCTTGAACGGCCGCTTCAGGCAGCGGCGTTTTTAGAAGAGGTATTCTTATTATCTTCAAATCACAAGCTTGTAATAAGGCTTAGGGAGCTTGACTCAGAAATAAATACCCTGAGAAGAAATGGAGAGGAGATCATAACCATTTCAAAGGAGCTGGACAGGGTTGCAAGGGAGGATGCTGAGAATGTTATTCATATATCTCAGGCTGCGATATTCATATTTTTCCCATTGTTTTTTGTTGTTGGGATCGGAACGCTCTTTATTATAAGCAGCAATATTGTGAAGCGGTTAAAGCTGCTCATAGATATTGTAGAAAAAACAGGGAAAGGGGTCTTTTCCCAATCTGTTTTGCCGCAGAGATGGGTTGGCGATGAGGTGGGGACGCTTATTCAAAAATTTAATGATATGGAGAAACAGCTTGCAAAAAGGGAAGAAGAAATAGATAAAAAGAATAAAGAACTCCTCCAGTCAAAAAAACTTGCAGCCATTGGGACATTGGCATCAGGCGTTGCCCATGAGCTTAATAATCCCCTTAATAATATTTATATCTCCGCACAGGTTCTCCAAAGGGAAGCAGGAAAAAAGGTTTCACCTTTTATAAAAGAGACCCTGAACGATATTATAAGCCAGTCAATAAGGGTCAAAGGGATTGTTAGCGACCTTCTTGAATTTGCAAGGGGAAGAGAGCCGCGGCTCAGAGGGGTAGAATTAAACAATCTTATAACAGGCGCATATAAAAGCCTTGGTTATTCTATGAACCTGAATAAGATAAAGTTTGTTCTGGATTCTGATCCCAATGGAGTAGTAATATACGCTGATCCTGAACAGATGGAGCGGGTCTTTATCAATCTCTTTACAAATGCCTTTGATGCCATGAATGGAAAAGGCGGCCTGACTGTAAAGGCAGCGGCAGAAGGAGATCTTGTAAGGGTAGAAATATTCGATACAGGCAGCGGCATGTCTAATGAGGCGAAAGAAAGGGTTTTTGAGCCTTTTTTTACTACAAAGGATAAAGGCACCGGCCTTGGACTTGCTATTGTTTTTAATATAATAAGGAAACATAATGGTGAGATAAGCGTTGAAAGCGAAGAGGGTAAAGGGACTATGTTTACCATAGTATTACCAAAGATAAGAGAGCAACCATGACCTTTAAGATTCTTATAGCAGAGGATGAGGAGATAACCTTAAAGCAGCTTCTTTCCATATTGCAGAAAGAAGGCTGCGAGGTTACAGGTGTAAAGGACGGCAATCACGCCTTTCAGGAGATTGAAAGCGGCCACTTTGATCTACTTATTGCTGATATAAAGATGCCGGGTTTAAGCGGTATTGAAATTTTAGAGAGGATGAAAGGGAAATATCCGGCAACAGAGGTGATAATTATAACTGGTTTTGGCAGCATAGGTTCTGCTGTGGAGGCAATGAGAAAGGGGGCATGTGATTATATTACAAAGCCCTTTGATCTTGATGAATTGATTCTTAAGATAAAAAAGATTCAAGAGCAAAAGAACCTTAAAAGGGAAAACCTCGCATTAAAGACATTTTTAGGGATGGATAAAAAGATATCCATCATCGCAAAAAGCAAAAGCATGAAAAAGATACTTAATCTTATAGAGGGCATAAAGGATTCGAACTGTAATGTTTTGCTTACAGGGGAAACAGGCGCAGGAAAGAACCTTCTCGCAAGGATAATACATTCTACCAGCAAAAGGCAGGGCATGCCATTTTTATCTATAAATTGCGCCACCCTTACTGAAGAATTGCTTGCCAGTGAATTGTTTGGCCATGAAAGGGGCGCCTTCACAGGCGCTATTAAGACAAAGCAGGGGCTTGTGGAGATAGCTGACACAGGCACGCTTTTTCTTGACGAGATTGCCGAGATGTCTCCAAATCTACAGGCAAAACTGCTCAAGGTTATTGAAGATGGTGAATTCTTTAGAGTCGGGGGGACAAGACCCATCAAGGTAGATGTGAGGTTTGTTGCTGCTACAAACCAGAATGTGAGTAGTATTATTTCTGAAGGGAGATTTAGGAGGGATCTTTATTACAGGCTTAATATAATGGAGATATTTATTCCGCCTTTAAGGGAACGTAGGGATGATATAGAACCCCTCAGCATGTATCTCCTGCAGAAGCATCTCCCGAGGTATAATAAAAAGATAACAGGTTTTACAAAAGAGGCAATGGATATTTTAATGGGCTACAGCTTTCCCGGAAATGTCAGGGAATTGGAGAATATCATTGAAAGGGCCATAATCCTTGAAAAGAATTCCCTTATCACCCCTGAAACCCTTCCACAGACTATAAAGATGTTTCAGATAGAGACCGTTGAACCCGGAAGGATCAAGACCATTGAGGATCTGAATAAAGAGTATGCAGAAAGGGTTATTGAGATGCTTGGCGGCAACAAATCAAAGGCCGCTGAGGCCTTGGGCATATCAAGGACAAGCCTCTGGAGAATATTGAAAGAAGAATAGTGCTCATAGTCGTTTAAATCTGAAACACCAATTCAACCTTTCCTTCCAAAAAATCCTTTAAAAACAATAAATTAAACTCAGGCACCCTTCTTGCTTCTTATAAATTAAAAGGAGGCAGAGATGGGAAAGAGGCAGCTTTTATTTATCACTTATTATAGTAAGAATTTTGATGAAGGGCTCTCGTATGTTATAGACCTCGCAAAAATAATGAATAGAGGCATAACTGCCTTGATGATTTATAAAAAGAGCCTGACAGAAAAATTTGAAGATCTTATGACAGCAGTCACATTTGCTGAGGCAAACGAACATGACGCAGCGAGGATGTTTATTACAGAGGATTTTAAAAAGATTGAGGGTAATGCTGACGGGAAGATTGCCTCTCTTTTTAAAAGCTGCCGGGAATCAGGGGTTGATGCAGATATCTATATCACGAAAAAGGATATAACCATAGCGATAAAAGATTTCTTGGAGCTGAAAACAAGCATTGATATGGTTCTATTGAGTCCGAGTGTAACCAATAATGAAGGCGTTTCAGCAAAAGAGCTGAAGAGGCTTGTAAAAACCGTATCAAGGCCAATAGTAACAATGGCGAGGAATGTTAAGGAGGTTTCTTGATGGATTTAATGTATTTTTATTTACCTGTAGCCCTGACGAGTATTAATGTTTTTTATCCTATCGGGCTTGGTTTGGCAGTTGGAATACTTTCAGGGCTTTTTGGCGTTGGCGGAGGGTTTCTGATGACACCGCTTCTGATAATGCTTGGCATACCTTCAACTGTAGCGGCGGCAACGGATTCAAACCAGATAGTGGCAGCGTCAACATCAGGGACATACGCACACTGGAAGGTCGGGAATGTAGATTTTAAAATGGGCTTTCATCTTTTAATAGGCGGTTTTGCAGGAGGCCTCTTTGGAGTTCAGGCCATAAAGATTCTCAAGGCAATGGGGAATGCAGATTTTGTGATAAAAATGACCTATGTATTTATGCTGGGGATTGTGGGCACATATATGTTTATTGAGAGTATACAAAACATGAGGAAAAAGAAGGCGGAAGAAGCGAAGCCTAAAAAAGAGTCAGGCACCGCAAGGTTCCTTAAGTCTCTGCCTCTTCAAACCCATTATGAGAAATCAGCCGTTACACACTCTGCGCTTATACCCATAGTATTCGGCGGGTTTGTTGGCATCCTTGCTGCCATAATGGGCGTGGGAGG
>CAKKST010000405.1 GCA_919903585.1 Nitrospiria bacterium
AAGGCAAGCGGTGCTGGCGCAAGGCTCAAGGCATCTTCTATCCCAACCATTAAAAGTGTGTGGAATTATGCTAAGAAAGGGCATATCCCTGGCGGTACAAAGAACAATTTGGAGTATGTTAAAGAGAAGATTGTGTGGGGAGATTCAATAACAGATGAGACAAAATATATCTTAGCTGATGCACAGACATCTGGCGGCCTTTTAATCTCCTGTCCAAAGGAGAAAAAGGAAAAACTTATCGCCCTCCTTTCAAAGGCAAATTGTCTTGCTGTATCTGAGATAGGCGAGATTGTGGAGGATAAAGAAAACAGGATATGGATAGCTTGACTATTTGATTTACTCCCCCAAACTGCTATAATACGCTGTAAGGGGGATTTTTTATGAAGAAATTCCTAAAAGGCCTTTTTCTGATTATTGGAGCGGGGGTTATTCTTACGGCCTACCCTGCCCCTGCATTTTTACAGGAAAATGCCGGGGCTGAAAAGCCTGTTGTCTATTTTGGACTCATCCCTCTTTACACCCCCTCACTCATGTATGAGAGATTCCAACCTTTAATGGACTATCTTTCTGACAACACCTCCTTTAGATTTAAGATGAGGCTGACCAAGGATTATAAAGGCATAGTCACCCTTTTGGAGGATGACTCTATTGATATAGCCTTGCTGGGCGGCGCAAGCTACATTATAGCTAAAAGCAAGACAGAAGTGGTTCCCCTTGTCAGGCCTCTTAACCCGCAGGGTAAACCCTTTTATAAAAGTGTGATTATTGCCAGAGAGGATAAGGATATTAAGGGCATCTCTGACCTTAAAGGCAGGTCCTTTGCCTTTGCATCCAGATGGTCTACCTCAGGGGCTGTTGTTCCCCTTTACCAGCCTGTTAACCCAAAGAATCACACAGATGCAAAGGAGATGGCTAAGCTTTCAACATCAGATGTAGAGAATGTTATAAGGGACGGCGGGGCAGCAACAAGCAAGTCTACCATGATGCCGCCCTTTGGCAAATCCATGACAGAGGCAGAGATTAAGGATCTCGTGGCGTATTTAAGCAAGCTCTGCAACTGTAAGTTCAAAAAGGAATAGTTCTCACTCATAAAAATGTATCGGCCCACATAACCGGAGATATGACATATAGGGGAGGGGATAAATTCAGTCAGGCACAAAGTTGACAACATCTTAATTTCAAACAACAAAAGGTTATTCTTAGCGGAAAAAGTGGGAAGTCTCATAAAAAATGCTTGACAATTATAATGATATAATGTATAAACCTATCCGTTTTATTCTTGCCTTTACCTGGGGAGGAAGGAAGGCAAAATTATATCTTACCGCAATAATATTAAATCATTTTTATTTATTAAACCCTCCTTACGGGAGTGCTTAATGTCTCGTTGGTTTTTTATGGTTTTTGTAGGTGATTTGGCTGTAAGGCGCCATCATATATAAAAATATAGGCCGCTATTTTTAGCAAATGAGGGGGGAGCTTCCATTAAGACAAAATTTTTCAATGCCTTTCTAATGCTTGGCCTTGCAGCGAACATTATTGTCTCTGCTTTAATAATGGTATATTACTTTCTTTACTCAGGAAAATAGCGTCTGCCTGAAAATGGGCGGACAAAATCAAGCGTGTTTTTAAGTTAAAGAAGGGAGGGAAGAGGGATGATAAAGAAAAAAAGCGAGAAGGAAGAGGATTCAAAAAACGGCAAATATCTTTTCATCAGCGTCCTTGTTCTGGTGTTGATCTATTTCTGGTGGCTTCTGCTCTATAGCCATGGGGTAAAACCAACTCACTAAACTAACAGACAAAAAGCTGCCTACATTAATAGGCGGCTATTTTTATGGAGGAGATATTATGAAGTCAGGCGCCTTGTTAGCAGCCTTAATTGGCAGTGGAGTCTATTTTTTTCTGGTAGATGTGCTTTTGATGAAGTTTCAGGGTTTAACGCTTTTCCCTAAATAAAAAATAAAAGGGAATGATAGCGATCGGTGATAGTAGGGGCGGGGTTACCCCGCCCCTACTATCACCGAATTTATAGCAAGGAGGATAAATAATGGGTTCTTTTTTTAAAAGAAGGTTCATTAAAAGACAGGCCGTTGTTACTGCCCTTACCTTTACACTGCTGCTTTTTGTTCCAATTCTCTCACATCTGATAGCGTCTGCCCCGGATATAATCAATGCCTCTGCGGCCTTTGCAGCAGAGAAGAAAGAGGCAGTGGAATCGCCTGCCGCAAAAAAGGAAGAGAAATCAAAGGTAGAATACCCGCCTGCGCCAAAATTAAAGGAAAAGGATTATCCCAGAATAAAAAGCGTTAACAGCCGGATTGCTGTGTGGATTCTTGCACAGATACATCTCTTCTTTGCCGCCTTTGTTCTGGCGGTTCCGATATTTGTCCTCGTTATTGAAGGGGTAGGCAAGGCAACAGGTGATGAAAGATACGA
>CAKKST010000406.1:0-291 GCA_919903585.1 Nitrospiria bacterium
ATAAGCGCCTTAAGGCGGATAATCTCTTTTCTGACCCATGCCGGTTTGGGCTGACAGTGATAAAATATTTTCTTATCTGCTTTGGATTTCCTTCGTCCAAATTTAGGAGGGAATAAGGCAATTCTTGCCATTACTTGCAGCCTCGCTGTCACCAGTCTTTGCCTATAGCCGCATTATCATATCAAATCTTCTAAGAATTGAACAGTATTTTTATTACTGCCGGCAGTAATATCTTGGAATTTATTCCCTTGACATCCAATGTAACAGCTGTTACATTATAACAACTGTTAC
>CAKKST010000406.1:301-12461 GCA_919903585.1 Nitrospiria bacterium
AAAATATTTTGATAATATAACAAAGCAGGGATTAGTTTGTCAAATAAAAAGATTGGTTCTAAAATACCGATAGACATCCTGATCCATGGTTTTCCATATCAGGATTTAGGCCTCTCTTTTCCCTTGACATCCAATGTAACATCTGTTACATTATAACAACTGTTACATTTATGGAAAAAACCGAAGGGAAAACAGAAAAAGATGCGGCCTGGCTCCTATTTTTTTACAGTGTGCCTGCAAAACCTGTCAGCAGCAGGGTAAGGATCTGGAGGAGGCTTGCAAAGGCGGGTGCAATACAGCTCAAGGGTGCAGTCTATGTCCTGCCATATAGTGAGCGGCATTATGAGTTTTTGCAATGGCTAATATCAGAGATTACTGCAATGAAAGGGGATGGTGCATTCGTTAAGACAAGGGGCCTTGAAGGCATAAAGGACAGCGAAATAATTGAGCTTTTTAACAGACAGAGGGAGAGGGATTACAAAGGTATTGAGAAAAGGCTCGTGGAGATTGAAAGGCAATTTAACAATATAAAAAAAGGCGGGACAACTAAGGAAGGCAAAAGGCTTACAGAGTTACTAAACAGGATTATAAAAGAATTTGATGGGCTAAGAAAAATTGATTTCTTTTCAGCAAGGGCTGGAAGAACGCTTGAGGCCAAGATAAGAGGCATGAAGGCAGAGGCCAAGAACCTGACAGGATACACTGGCAGGAGGGCAGTCTCAGCGGTTGCTTTAGTTTTGAGGCAGGTGAAAGATTATCAGGGGAGGACATGGGCTACCAGAAAGAGGCCTTATGTGGACAGGATGGCATCTGCATGGCTGATAAAGAGATTTATAGATAAGAATGCTGCATTAAAATTTATTGATGAAGAAGAGATAGGGCATTTAAATAGAGATGCAGCAACCTTTGATATAAGGGGAGGAGAATTTACGCATCAGGGTGATCTGTGCACATTTGAGGCGCTTCTTAGGGCATTTTGTATTAAGGATAAAGGGCTTAAAAAGATTGCAGAGATAGTGCATGAGCTTGACATGAAAGACAGTAAATATACAGGCGATGAGGCAATGGGTATAGAGGGTATTATCACTGGTATAACAAAGACAGCAAGGGACGATGCAGATGCCCTTGAAAAGGGAATGGCAATATTTGAGATGCTTTATGCATCAAAAACCTGAAAGGAGGATAATAATATGCCGCCAATCAATAATCATTTAAAGGTAAGTATGGAAAGGACCGGGAAGGAGTATCGCGAGGTGCATGAATGGCTTGATAGTGATGCTGAGAAAAAGGCAGAGAGGCACGACATCACAAAGATTCATGAGCATGGAAAGATGATGGAAGAAAAGTATGGAAAAGAGGCGCTGCAGGAGTATATCCAGCATCTCCATGATGATGTAAAGGCAAAGTTTAACCACATCCAGCATGACCTTGGAAAAACCGTTACAGATACACTTGCGTATTTTGGGGTAAAATAGTTTATACCCTCAAAATTGTCATTCCTATAAAACCTGTCCCTGCATGCTTTAAGCAGGAAGCAGGAATCCAGAGGAAAAAGACTGGATTCCAGTTTTCACGGGAATGACAAAAACCACTCAAATCTGGAGGACAAGATGAGTTACAGAATTCAGGATTCAGATATACAACTGCTCAGAAAAACAGGGGTGTCAGAAGATGACATAAAGCACTGTATCAAGGTTGCGGAAAAGGCGCTTGAGATTGCGCAAAGGACAGGCGGCAATACTGATATGGAGCTTATTGGCAGAGGCGCCTTATTTCACGATTTGGGCAAGGCAACAACCCATGAAATTGAGCATGGAAAGATCGGCGCAGAGATGGGCAAGAGGCTCGGCCTTTCACAGGCCATAACTGATATTATGGAGAAACACATCAGGGGCGGATTAACAGAAGATGAGGCAAGGGAACTCGGTCTGCCTGTAAAGGATTATACGCTTAAAACTCTGGAAGAAAGAATAGTCATTTATGCGGACAGGCTTGTGGATATAATTATGGATGGGGTTGTTATAATTAAATCAGAATTAGAGGCAGAAGAACGGTTTGAAGATATACTGAAAGACTATCCAAAATATGGAAAGAATGAAAAGACGCTTAATCGGTATATTGGTTATCATAGAGAAATTCAAAAGCTAATAAGTAATAAAAAAGGAAGGGTGTCACCCTCCCCTATCCCCTCCCATCAAGGGAGGGGGAGATATTAGGTCATGGAATTATTATTCCCTCTCCCCTTGCGGGAGAGGGTAGGGTGAGGGGTGTCTTAAAATGCGATTTAGTCCATTTCTATTACTCTGCACTACAGGGCTCTTTGCCATATTCAGCTCTACCATATCAAAGAGCCCTGTGCTGCCGCTCTTTGCCACACATCTCGGGGCAGACCCATCAGTGGTTGGAATGGTTGCCGCAGTATCCGCCTTCACAGGGATTATTGCAAGCATACCAGCAGGGATACTCTCTGACAGATTAGGCAAAAAAAGGATGCTTCTCTTATCAGCCTTTGTTTTTGCCTCAGCGCCATTTCTCTATCTGTTAATCACAGAAATATGGCAGCTCGCAGTAATCAGGTTTTATCACGGCCTTGCCACAGCAATATTTATTCCTGTGGCAATGGCCATGATTGCCAATCTCTTTCATAGTGAAAGGGGAGAGAGGATGGGCTGGTTTTCTACATCCACCCTGATCGGAAGGTTCATGGCGCCTGTAGTAGGCGGGATAATTATTGGCGCAATGGCGCTGAACCCTGATATTGGTTATAAAATCGTATATCTGGTATGCGGGGCAGCAGGAATACTGGTTTTATTTTTAGCGCTAAAAATACCAAACCCTGATGGCGAGATAAAGAATAATCAGAAATGGGAAGAAACACTAAAGACACTCAGGACAGTAATCTCTAATAAAGGCATCCTGCTTACCAGCGCAGTTGAGGCAGCAATACTCTTTGCTTATGGGACATTTGAGACCTTTCTGCCTCTATACTCATTAAAGATCGGCCTTAGCGCCTATGAGATAGGGATATTCCTTTCTGCACAGGTTATCACCCTTGCCTTTACAAAGCCGGTAATGGGCAGGTTTTCTGATAAACATGAAAGGAAGCCGCAAATATTTGCAGGGGCAATAATTGGCGCTGTCTGCATTGGAAGCTTTTCGCTTTTTACATCCTTTGTACCGCTGCTTTTTCTAAGCATCCTATTTGGCCTTGCCCTATCCATCGTAACCTCAGCAACCTCTGCATTAATTGCAGACCTGAGCAGGAAAGAGACGCATGGCTCAGCCATGGGTACACTCGGCTCAGTAATGGACATTGGCCATACCACAGGGCCTTTAGTCTCAGGATTCATTGCCGCCTACTTTAGTATTGCACTCTCATTTATAGGCGCATCCGTAATACTCCTATCCTTTGCCTTTATTTTTCTTCTGGGGACTACGCAGGATCAATATCAGGATTAGTATATTCTAATTGCCAACAATTCTATACCCCGATTAACTCTCCTGCTGCAACTCGCTCAGTCTTTGCTCAAATTCTTTTGATTTTGCATCATGCTCGGCGGTTAAGGATTCCAACTCTTTAAAAAGGGTTTCAATCCGGCTGTTCAATTTATGAATGGAAACGGATAGCCTTGATATGGTTTCGCCATCACCCTTTTCCGAAGCCTCCACAAGGACGTGGCTGTCATTCTCCACATCCTTTTCCAGAAGCATGATGTTTTTTTCAACATCAGCAATTATCTTTTGCAGAGGGCCGAGTATTTTTGAACGGCTCTCGTTTAATTGCGCTCTGAGCCTCCGCATCTCTTTTTTATTGATATTTTTATTTTGTCTGTTATTGGGACGGCTGTTGTCAGCCTCCTCTGCCCTCTCACTTTCCCATCCAACCCGATCCAAAAACTCCTGATAGGCTCCCTCAAACAGCTCCACCTTGCCGTTGTCAAATACAATCAGTCTGGTGGCCACGGCATTGAGGATCATCTCGCTGTGAGTGACGATGATAATCCCGCCGTCAAATGCCTCAATAGCTTCAACCAGTGAATCAATGGAGTCCATATCCAGATGATTGGTAGGTTCATCCAGGAGAAGGAGATTGGCAGGGGTTACCAGCAGCTTTCCCAGCAAAACCCTGCTCTTTTCGCCGCCGGAAAGCACCTCCACCTTTTTCAGCGCCTTGTCGCCGTCAAACATCATTATCCCGCATATCCTGCGGGCAGCGCCCCTGTTGCAATCAGGATCCGTATCCATTATCACCTGCTCAACGGTTTTTTTAGGGTTAAGGCGGTTGATATTGGTCTGGCCAAAATAGGCGATAGCTAAATTTTGATTGTGTTGAACCGTTCCTGTTTGCGGCTGCAGCTCACCTGCAAGCATATTCAAAAGGGTGGTCTTGCCTTTTCCGTTTTTGCCGATAATAGCAATCCTGTCATTTTTCCCAACGGCTATGTTTAAGCCATTAATAAGCGGCGGAGTGTCCTGATGATAAGAAAACGATATGTCTGCCGCATTCATCAGCCATTTGCCTGAAAAAGGCGCTGCCTTGAATGAAAAATCAAGGGTTCTTATATCGGACAGTTTTTCCAGCTTTTTCATCTTTTCAAGGGCCTTTATGCGCGACTGGACAGCCTTTGCCTTTGTAGCCTTGGCCCTGAAGCGATTGATAAACTCCTCCACTTCACTGCGCTTTTTTGAGTCATTGATGCGGGTCTTCTCATGTATCTCTTCTTCCAGCAATATCTGCTCATACAGTTTCTGCGTAGGACCGGCAATCTTTCGCATCTTGCAGCGGTGTATGCCCATGGTGTGGGTTGTTACGCTGTCCATAAAGTCGCGGTCGTGTGTGATGATCATCAGTTCGCCTTTCCAACTTCGGAGAAAGCGCGTCAGCCATCGCACGGACACAATGTCCAGATAATTGGTCGGTTCGTCAAGAAGGAGGAGGTTAGGCTCGGAGACCAGCGCCTTGGCGAGATTCAAACGAATCTGGTAGCCGCCGGAGAGCATCAAAGGACTACGGTCAAAATCATCGGAAGAGAACCCAAGGCCCATGAGAATGGTTTCCACCTTGTAACTTTCATCAATTCCATCCTCGGACACAGGAAGACTTAGGCATCCCTCTTTCAGAACAGTATCCTCGGTAAAACGGATGTGCTGGGAAAGATGTCCAATGGTGTAATAATTCGGAATGCTGATAACTCCGGCATCAGGATGTTCTTCTCCGAGGATCATCCTGAAGAGGGTTGTTTTACCGTGCCCGTTTCTGCCGACCAATCCGATCCGCTCGCCGGGATTTATGACAAAACTGACATTATCAAAAATCTCCTGCGCACCGTAAGCCTTTTCCAAACCGCTGACCTTAAGCATATATATCTTTTCTTAACTCAAAATGCAGGACTTTTTTATGAGAGGCCTTTTGCATCCTCTTTGCAATTCTTTATCTCACCTCTCCATTAGAGGCGCTATGAGAATCTCCTCTCTATCTGGCCCTTTATCTCTGCAAGTTCATACTTAAACCCCTCTGGCTTTCTGCCAAAGCAGATGCCGAGGCCCTCAAGAAAGGCAGCCTCTTTTATGTTAACCTCCCTTCGCTTTATTACCTCTGCTGTCTGCTGATAATATATCTTATCTGCAATCACATTCACCACTGTATTTCCTGATTTGCCTTCAAGCAGAAGAATTACTGCGCCTGCGCCTGCCTTATACCCAAAGTTCACATCATAGGCAGAGGAATTGCCAGAGCGCACAAGATGGCCGGGTATAACCTCCCTCACCTCTGGTATTTCATAGATGCCCTGTACATACATCCCTGCCCTCGTCATAAGCTTCTCAACCTCCGGGTCATTCTTTAGCCTCTTTTCAATCTGCTGCTTTACATATTTTGCAGCGCCAGCGAGCTTTTTGTGGCCAAAGGCATCAACACCCGCACCCTCGTCATAGAGAAGCTCGCCAGAGGCGGTCTTGATTCCCTCTGCAACAACAATCGTGTATATCCCCCTCTTTGTATCACTTTTTTCTATCCTCGGAAAGAATCTCCTCTTAATATCCTCATAGAGAACATCAAAATCAACAGGTATCTCTGGAAGCAGGATGCAGTCTGCCTCTGCAGCAACGCCGCCGCAAAACACAGTGTGCCCTGTATATCTCCCAAATACCTCTATCACCATAATGCGGTTATGGCTCAGGCCTGTTGTCTTTAAGTCCCTCACATAGGCTGCTATCCTATTGATTGCAGAATCACCGCCAACACTGTATGATTGAAGGTCAAGATCCATGGTCTTTGGCACATGGACGCATGGGATGCCCTGAGAAAGAAGATCAACAACAACACTGCCAGTATCATCTCCGCCGCTTATAATAAGGCCGTCAATCTTAAATTTCTTTAGGCCATTTTTTATCCTTTCATATTTCTTATCATCAGCAATCTTCCTGATCTTCACCCTTGAGTTTCCTGCCTCTGAACCGGCAGCAGTGGCATCTATAAGCCCCACCCTCTCAGGTGTAAGTGTTACAAGCTTATCCATGTCTATAAGGTTATATAGCCCTGCATAGCCATTGGGGATGATTACTGCCTCTATCCCCAGCGAGTGCGCCTTTTTGGCTGCACCTTTGATTACTGCATTAAGTCCGCCGCAGTCCCCGCCGCTTGTGATGATACCGATTTTTTTTATTGCAGGCATAGTCTCCTCCCTTCAACCGCCCAATACCTCAGGATTTACCTCTTTTTTAACAACCACAGGCCTTACAGTCCTTGCTACAATATCTTTTGTATTCCCCACCTTTAATTTACCAAAAAGCAGTTCAAACATGGCCTCAAGCTCCTTCATAACAGGCTCTCTTGCAGCCAAAGGTATATCCCACCATTTCTTTTTTAAAGGCCCAAATCCCTTTTTCCGTGTGCTATAGATAAACTGATCCTCTGTCTGGTCCCCTTTTTTCTCTTTGGCATATTCCTGTTTTATGAAGCCATAAACCTCTTTTCTGAATTCCTCAGGCAGGTGTTTGCTATCGTATATTATATTCTGGAAGCCTGTGGCAAGATGCACCTCTGATGTCCCTGTCTCAGGGAACATGTGAAATGCCTCCTCCGGAAGTGTGGAGGCGCCGTGCTGGACACAGCCTGAGAGGCCGTATTCCCTTCTTGCTATGTCTGATAAAACCCTGAGTGTATCAAAGTCTATCTTTACCTTTGCAAGGGTGCCGTCAGGCAGTACAACGCCTCCATGTGTTGTGCCTGTCTGCACACTTATCTTGCTCAGGCCATTTGCGCCTCTAAAGATTTTCTTAAACCCATCAAGATATGCCCGCAGCTCCTCAGGTGTGCTGTTCTTGCCTCCTATCTCGCCTATCTCGCCTCCAACAGATATTGTAATCCCTGCTGGCTGCATCTGCCTGATATGTTCAGCCAGCTCTGCTGTCTTTTCAAAATTCGGCCTCTGCTGTTCGGAAATTGTCGGTTTCTCAAGGTCAACAAGTGTGGAGGCATCAATGTCTATGTTATAAAACTCTGCGTCTATTGCCTCTTTTATCAAACCTTTTAAATAATTCGTTTCGGCATCTGGGTCTGAAATAAAATTCCTTCTAACAAGCTGGAAATGGTCGCCCTGAATAAAGACAGGGCCTTTAAATCCCTCCCTCACAGCAGCAGCAAGGACAACTGATGTAAATTCAAGCGGCCTCTGTTTTGTGTAGCCTATCTCAGAACGTGCGATCTCAAATATAAAGGCGCCTACATTATTTGCAATGGCCTTTCTGAATACTGCCCTCGCCGCATCGTATGTCAGGCCCCTGATGTTTATTGCAGGCACTGTGAAGCCTTGATAATTCCTTCCAAGCTCCTCATACAGCCCCTGTATAGAGGATGGGATTGCGCCTGCCTCCTTTGCCATCTCTTTTATGAAAAGCAGGGAGACCTTCTTTTTCTCCTCATCCCCAGTAAACACAGCCTCATAGATAAGATCATCCATAAGACCTTTTAAGGCATTGGGGTTAATTATCTGCGGCCTTCCATTTTTGATAGAAACAACACCATTCAGCCTTTCAGTATTCATATTAGTTCTCCTTGGTTAATATTTAGCAGATTGTTGAAAAAGTATTTACTCATGCTATAACTTGTCATTCCTGCCCCGTATCAAAGTACGGGGTAAACTCCAGCAGGAATCCAGAACCTCTTGAATTTACAAGGACTGGATTCCCGCTAAAAACATGCGGGAATGACATCTAAGGGTGTTTTGCGCGTTTTTCAACAGCCTGTTAGAAATTAAACCACACTTTTCATGCACGGTCAAGAAAAACCTGATTGCTGCAACCTCTTTACAATAGCTATGAATGATGTTATTATTATAAAATTTTAAAGGAGGAGCTTATATAACGATGTCTCAGGAATTAAATAAGACCTATGAGCCGAAGGATGTAGAGAATAGATGGTATGCCTTCTGGGAAGAGAAAGGCCTTTTTCATGCCGATGAGAATTCAGATAAAAAACCCTATGCCATTGTCATCCCGCCGCCAAATATAACCGGTTCGCTGCACATGGGCCATGCCTTAAATAATACGCTTCAGGATATACTTATCAGATGGAAGAGGATGGCAGGCTATAATAGCCTCTGGATGCCGGGCACAGACCATGCTGGAATTGCAACTCAGAATGTTGTTGAAAAACAGCTTTCAAAGGAAGGGACAGATAGGCATGCAATTGGCAGAGGAAAATTCATTGAGCGCGTGTGGAAGTGGCGTGAAGAATCAGGCGGAACAATAATAAGGCAGCTCAAAAGGCTCGGCTCATCATGCGATTGGGATAGAGAGAGATTTACTATGGATGAGGGCCTTTCAGAGGCTGTTAAAGAGGTCTTTGTCAGACTCTATAATGAAGGGCTTATTTATAGAGACAATTATATTATTAACTGGTGCCCGAGATGCCATACTGCCTTATCAGACCTTGAGGTGGATTATATTGATACAACAGGCACACTTTATCATATCCGCTATCCAATAATCGGAAGCAAGGATGCTGTTATAGTTGCAACAACAAGGCCGGAGACAATGCTCGGCGATACTGCTGTTGCTACAAATCCTGATGATAAGAGATATAAAAATGTAAAGGGCAAAAAACTCCTCCTCCCAATTGCAAACAGGGAGATACCTGTTATTGAAGATGCAGTTGTTGATATTGAGTTTGGAACAGGCGCAGTAAAGGTAACACCTGCACACGACCCTGCTGACTTTGAGATTGGGAAGAGGCACAATCTATTGCAGATTGTTGTTATAGATGATTCTGGCTGTATGACGCAAGAGTCAGGCGACAAATATAAAGGGATGAGACGTGAGGAAAGCAGGAAGGAAATAGTAAAGCAACTTGAGGAAGAGGGTTATCTTGTTAAAAAAGAGCCGCACCAGCATGCAGTTGGCCATTGCTACAGGTGCAGGACAATTGTTGAACCGCTCGTAAAGCTCCAGTGGTTTGTAAAGATTAAGCCATTGGCAGAAGAGGCAATTAAAGCAGTTGAAGGCGGGAAGATCAGGTTTATTCCAAAGGGCTGGGAAAATACTTATTTTGAATGGATGCGGAATATAAAGGACTGGTGCATATCGCGCCAGATATGGTGGGGACATCAGATACCTGCATGGTATTGCTGTGACTGCTTTGGCGACATGATTACAATCTTTTCCCATGATAAGCCTTCAGGCACAAGTTATGCAACGCTTAGAAAAGGCGGCAAGACGCATGAAGATATACTTAGCTCTGTTGACAGGTGTGTTATTGATAAATCAGTAGAGCCGATTGTGAGCAAAGGCAAGACAAGGTGTCCAAAGTGCAATGGCAGCAATATGATTCAGGACCCTGATGTCCTTGATACATGGTTCTCCTCTGCGCTCTGGCCATTCTCTACTCTTGGCTGGCCTCAAAAGACTAAAGAACTGTCTACATTCTATCCAACAGACGCTCTTGTTACAGGCTTTGACATTATCTTTTTCTGGGTTGCGAGGATGATAATGATGGGTCTTAAGTTTATGAATGATGTGCCTTTTAAGGATGTTTATATCCATGCCCTTGTTCGTGATGCAGAGGGACAGAAGATGAGCAAGTCAAAAGGCAATGTAATAGACCCATTAATAATGATAGATAAATATGGCGCAGATGCCCTGCGTTTTACACTCTCTGCAATGGCATCACCTGGCAGGGACATAAAGCTTTCAGAGGATAGGATAGAAGGCTACAGAAATTTCTGCAACAAGATATGGAATGCATCAAGATTTGCCCTGATGAATGTAAAGGGAGACATTAAAAAGGATATTAAAGGATATAATATCTTTGACAGATGGATATTAAGCAGGCTAAATAGGCTGACAAGGGAGATTACAGCATCCCTACAGGAGTACAGATTTGATGAAGCAGCAAATGCCATCTATCAATTCATCTGGCATGAGTTCTGCGACTGGTATCTTGAGGCTGCAAAGCCTGTCATATATAAAAAGGACGATGCTGATAAAAGAAACATAACACAGACTGTAATGATCCACAGCCTTGAGACATCATTGAGATTGCTTCATCCCTTTATGCCATTCATCACAGAGGAGATATGGCAGAGGCTGCCCAAGCTTGGCGCAGTAAGCGGTATGGAATCAATAATGCTTGCCCCCTACCCTGCGGCAGATGAGAGCCTGATTGATGATGTTATTGAGGAGGAGGTAAGGCTTCTTCAGGATGTGATAAGCTGCGTGAGAAATATTCGCGGCGAGATGAATATCCCGCCTTCAGTTGAGATAGATATCTTATTAAAGGCTGAAGAAGGAAAGAGGGCTGATCTTTACAGGCAGCATTCTGAATATATTAAATTCCTCGCAAAGGCAAAGGGGATTAAAATAGGCAGTGATATTGTGAAGCCGCATATAGCTGCAACAGCCGTGTTAAAGGATGCAGAGGTTTATATCCCCCTTGAAGGGGTTGTGAATTTTGACGGGGAGCTGCCCCGGCTTCAAAAGGAGCTTGAAAAAATAAAGAAGGAAATAGAATTTATAAATAAGAAGCTCGCTAATCAGGACTTCATCAACAAGGCGCCAAAGGATGTGGTGGAGAAGGAGAAGGAGAAATACAGAGAATTGACAGAAAAATTGAATAAGATAGAAGAGGGTATTAAGAAATTAGAGGCGCTGAGAATATAAAAATGAAAATACCAAAAAAGGTAATTATAGATTTTGTAAGGCAGGCGCTTTCTGAGGATATTGGAAGCGGCGATGTTACAACAGAGGCAATAGTCCCTGAAAGGGCTGCTGCTATAGGCAGGATTGTTCTGGAAGAGGATGCAGTAATCGCAGGCATCCCTATTGCAGAGGAGGTCTTCAGGCAGCTTAATGGCAATGTCAGGTTTACCTCATGTAAAGATGGGGTGCGGGTTAAAAAGGGAACAACTATTTTGAAAATAAGAGGCAGTGCAAGGGCTTTATTAGCAGGTGAGCGGACAGCTCTTAATATCTTACAAAGGCTCTCTGGGATTGCCACATTGACAGCGCATTTTGTAAAGGAGATCGCAGGGACAAAAGCCAAAATTGCTGACACGCGAAAGACCACACCCTGCCTGAGAATATTTGAAAAATATGCAGTTGCTATTGGCGGCGGACACAATCACCGCTTTGGCCTTTATGATGCTGTGATGATAAAGGACAATCATATCATGGTTGCAGGCAGTATAAAAAAGGCAGTAGCGATGACAAGGCAAAACATCCCGCATACAATGAAGATAGAGGTGGAGACAACGAACCTGAAAGAGGTAAAAGATGCATTAACATCAGGCACTGATATAATCATGCTTGATAATATGTCAATTCCAATGATGAAAAAGGCAGTTGCTATGATAAACAAAAAGGCAGTGGTAGAGGCATCTGGGAACATAAATCAGAAAAATGTCAGGGAGGTTGCCTTAACAGGCGTTGACATTATTTCAATCGGCGCATTGACGCACTCCTATAAGTCAATTTCAATGAGTATGGAGATAGCTAAATTGAAGACAGGGTAAACTATTTAAAGAGGCTTGCCGCTGCGCTAAAGCCCAATGGCAGGATTGTCGAGGATGTAAGGGCAGCCATGATATTCTTGATATAGCAAAATCAAACCTAATCGCCAATCACAGCAGGTGTTTTAAATTAAAAATGGCTCTTCGCGTAAAAG
>CAKKST010000407.1 GCA_919903585.1 Nitrospiria bacterium
CATAACCGAAAGAAACTACGGCAGAAGAAATTCTTTTTCTCGCCTGGGGATAACTTTTTCCGCTTGACAGGTGCCCTTTAAATGGGTGACCCCATTTCCCCTTCTTGCTACACCATTTGGCCATTGTATATGAACAAGCTGGTTCTTTGCATCCCATGTATAGGTAACAGGTCCAACAGAAGTTTGCCTTTGTATCAGGTTACCGTTATCATCATTGCTTAAAGGCTGGCCATTGTATGTCAACATCCTATTCTGTGCATCGTATGTCGCAGTAATTGGTATTTTTGTCCCACTTCAATTAGCCGTCAGTTTTCAGTAATAATCAGCGGTCAATTATATGAGCAGTGCATTAAATATTGATATTCATTGCATTATACGGTAGCAAAATGGCTCAAATATGTCAAGATTCTACTTTCCCTTGACAAAGGAGCAGGTAATGATAATATATCCCAATGAGATATTATCTCCACCCGAGGCGGAGGATATTAAAGATCATCCTGATTGCTTTGCGGATATTCTTAAGCTATAAGCTTATCAGGGTAAACATGCTATTTTCAGGGGATGAGCCCCTAAAAAAAGAATATAAAAGGCTGCATAAAAAAAACGCTGAAATGCTCTTTAAGGCAGCAATTAATCTCAAGGGCCTTCTGATAAAGATTGGCCAGTTCATGAGCGCGAGGGTTGATTTCCTGCCGGATGAATATACAGATGCCCTCTCCAGACTACAGGATCAGGTGCCAGCCGCAGACTTCAGCCTTATAAAAAAGAGGCTTATTGAAGAGCTCGGTGACGAGCCGTCTGCAATCTTCAAATCCTTTAATGAAAATCCTATTGCCGCTGCATCCCTTGGTCAGGTGCACGAGGCAATATTAAAAAGTGATGAAAGGGTTGCAGTTAAGATCCAATACCCCGGTATAGAGGATGTTGTTAAGGCGGATCTTATTGCGCTAAGATGGGTCGTAAGGTTTATAAGAAAACAGTTCAAGGACATAAACTTTGATGTTCTGCTTGATGAGTTTTCAAGAATACTTACGGATGAATTGAATTATATCCATGAGGGAAGGAATGCAGAGATATTTTACAACAACTTTTCTGATGATAAAAATATAATAATACCAAAGGTATACTGGGAATACACAACACTAAAAATACTCACACTCCAATTTGTGGATGGCGTGAAGATATCCAATATTGAGGAACTGGAGTCAAGAAATTTTGACAAGAAAGAGATAGCAAAATTACTTATGAACTCCTACCTGACGCAATTCCTGATACACCGCTTCTTTCACGGAGATCCCCATCCCGGCAATATATTTGTTCAGGAAGGTCCAAAGATTGTTTTTGTGGACTTCGGCCTTATGCAGAGGATGCCATCCCAGATGCGTGAGGGGCTCTTAAAAGCAGGCGTGGCAATAATAAACCGCGATACAGAAGGGATTGTACATGGTCTTATTGACCTCGGCTTCTTGCCGAGAAGGGGTGATATTCGCGGCATAGAGCGGGTTGTTAGTTATTTTATGGATAAATATCGTGATATTACACCGAGGGAGTTTAAAAATATTGATATCAATCTAATAAGCCAGGAGATCCATGACCTTATACAGGCCTATCCCTCTGTCCAGATACCAAATAACTTTATCCTCTTTTCAAGAACAATGGGGATACTCAACGGCCTCACCTCTAAACTTGACCCTGATTTGAATATAATTGAGATTGCAACCCCCTATACAAAAAGATTTGCCCATGAAGATAAGGGCTGGATAGAGAAGACAATCTCCAGAGGAAAGAAGGTCGGAACCGCTTTAATAAATATCCCTGAACAATTTGAAAATATATTAAGGCTTTCAAACAGGGGTGAGTTTCACATGTATATCACTGCTAATGAGATAAATAATCTCCTCGGCAGGATATATACTGTCTTAAACAGATTTACAATCCTCCTTTCTATCATTATCTTTATAGCAGCCTATAGCTATTTTCAAAATCAGGGAAGGTTCATGGAAGGGCTGTTATCAGGCGCAACCGCAGTAGCTTTTACTTTAATCCTTATCTGTTCTTTTCTCAGAAAATAAAAAAACCTTAAAATTCAAGGGCTTGGCCTTTCTTGACAAGATAAGACCCCTTAGATATACTTTAATTAAGGAAGCCATGATAAAGAGTTCAACTATTCATCTCGGTGTGGGCAATATAGAGCTCCAGAGGGGCGCCCATGCCTTATATCTGTTCAGAAAGCCGGTACATGCCGTTTCTAATCTCTCAGAGGTTATAAAGGCAGGGCTTGAAGATGATGAAAAGTGCCTTTATGCCGCATCGCCAAAGGTCATGAAAGAGGTCAAGAGCACGCTATATGACCTTGATGTTGACCTTGATGAGGCGCTCGGGAGCGGGCAGTTGGTGCTTTTGTCGGATAAGGATCCATTTTTGGAAAATGGTGTATTTTCCCCTGACCACCTTCTGAATTCAACAAAGGCCTTTGTGCAGATGGCCATTGATGAGGGATGGAATGGCGCGAGGATGACCGCTGATATGGGCTGGCTTGCAAATAAGGTTGATAACGGCGATCTGATTTTTAAATATGAGCATCTCTCTGACAGGTATCTGTCTGACCCGGAGGTCCCTGTTGTTGCAATATGCCAGTACGATGTCAATCATCTGTCAGGCACAGAGGTGGTGGAGCTTCAACATTCACACCCGCTTGTATTCATAGATGAGATTGCAATACAGAACCCCTATTATCTGACCCTTTTGAAACAGGCTAACCTTGATGCACTTACAAAGATACCAAACAGGCGGTATTTCTACGAACAGCTTCCAAAAGAGATAAAACGTTCAAATAGATATAGAAGGCCAATCTCTCTCGTGATGCTGGATATTGACTACTTTAAGGTTATAAACGATAAATACGGTCATCTGACAGGCGATGCTGTCCTTGCCCAGCTTGCACAGTTTATACAGCTTTCTGCCAGAAATACAGATATAGTAGCCCGCTATGGCGGAGAGGAGTTTGCAATAATACTTCCGGAGACAGATATCAGCACTGCAAAGAAATTTGCTGAAAGGCTGCGCAAGGCAGTGGAAAGGAAAAATTTTTCAGATGAGAATGGAAATTCCTCTATCTCCTTTACAGTAAGTATGGGAATCGGCAACTATGAACCAAAGCCGCTCCTTGATATGAACACACCAATCAAAAATTTATCAGACCAGTTAATAAAATCTGCCGATGACCTGTTATATCTTGCGAAGCAGGACGGCAGGAACAAGATCGTTGCTGCAAGATAACCAAGCCGCTTCAGATTAAATAAACTCCAGAATGACCTCATTTAAAACAAGGGCGCCCCTGTTTGTTACTCTTAGATGATTGTTTATCAAATCAATCAGGCCTAAATTTATTAATCTGGCAACCTTGCCTTTATATAATCCTGCAAAATTTATATTAAATCTCTGATTCAATTTATTAATATCAATCCCCTCCCCTTTGCGTAAGCCGAGCATTATTGCCTCTGCCCAGAGCTCTTTTCTTCCCAGCGCCTCTGAGCCGCTTACAGCCTCTCCACAGTCATTTATATTATCAATATACTTGTTAACATCTGATACATTCCAGTATCTTTTTCCATTTAGGTATGAATATGCGCTTGCCCCGAACCCAATATACTCTTCGTTATTCCAGTATATCTGATTATGCCTTGATTCATGGCCGGGCATTGAGAAATTGGATATCTCGTATGGTATGTACCCTGCATTCTTTAACCCTGTATATGCATTATCATACATCCTTGCGTGTTCATCTTCCGGCAGTAGAATTAATCTCTTTTCTCTGTGATACTTATCAAATAGAGTTCCCTTTTCAATACTAAGGGAATAGATCGATATATGCTCAGGGCTTAAGCCTATTGCCATATTCAGTGAATAATCCCAGTCCCTTTCCTTCTGATAGGGGATGCCATATATCAAATCAATACCAATATTTTTAAAGCCTGCACCTCTCGCACCCTCAAAGGCAGCTATACCCTCAGCAGAGTCATGCGCCCTTCCTAAAATGGTTAACTCATTATCCTTAAAGGATTGTATGCCTATGGTCAGTCTGTTCACCCCTAATTTTATTAATTCAAGCAGATAATCCCTGATAACTGTCTTTGGATTTCCTTCTATGCTTATTTCAATATCATCCAAAAAATTAAAATTGTCCCTGCATCTATTCAGTATCTTACTTATATACCTGCTTTTAAGAATAGTCGGCGTGCCGCCTCCAAGATATATACTCTTTACCTGACACCCTGCAATTTCTCTGCCTCTATAATCAATCTCCCTTGTGAGGGCATCAACATAGGGTTCTATCAGATCTTCATTATGCCTGACAGAAAAGAAACTGCAATAGCGGCACTTTGCAATACAAAAAGGTATGTGTATATAAATGCCAGTCTCCATTTTCCCTGTCCTATTTTTATCTTGACACCATGATGAATCTTAAATATAATTTTATCACATTATAGCAGTAAAACATAATAAGTCTTATAGGACATATAAGACTTATTGGAGGGAGAATTCATATGGACTCAAAAGAAAACGAAAGGATCAAAGAACTAATAACCGGTCTTGCCAATGCCATAAATTCAGTATTTTCAGAAAGCAAGGAAATCAGGGAGGCGCTCAAGGTTATAGAGGAAGAAGGTTATCATGTTGATCTTGTCCTCGCCTCGGTTACAAGGGTCTTAAAGGGAGGGCAGCAGGAAGCCCAAGATAGCGATATAAAATATGAATTCAATAACTTTGACAAATCCTTCCTAAAGGCAGTCAAGATCAAGCTTGATTCAGAACAATAATCTAAAGGAAGCAGAAAATGCTCAGCCTTTAAACCTGCCTTTTAATTTATAATGCATTGCAATCTCATTACAATCCGGAAACTTTGGACAATTAACACACCCAGTCCATACCTTGTGCGGCAATTTTTTCTTGTCAATCTTACTAAAACCAAACCCTTTAAAGAACCCGGGCTTATATGTAAGTATAAAGATCGTATTTATCCCGAGGTCAGCAGCCTCTTTAAATATCTCTTTAACAAGACTGCTGCCAATGCCCTTTCTTATATAACCCTCTCTTACAGCAAGAGACCTTATCTCACCTAACCCATCCCACCCAATATGAAGTGCGCATACACCAAGTATCTTCTTACGCTCCCCTTCAAATACCAAAAAGTCCCTGATATTTTCATATATGTCATTCAGTGAACGATAGAGCATCAGGTCTTTGTCTGAATAATATTTAATCAGTTCATGTATATGCCTTGCATCAGTAATCTTTGCCTTTCTGATCATTTTACTGCTGCAGCCCCTCTTTTTAATGCCTCCTGATTTATTTTTAAGAGATTCTGCCTTTTGGCAGGAAGTATCTCTGTTAAGGCATTAAATATGCTTTCTATCCTTACAATGCCTGTCTTGTTAACAAAAGCCCCAAGCATAACCATATTAACCACCTTGCTGTCGCCCAATTCCTCTGCAATCTCATTTGCAGACACATAAAGCATATCTATATCATTCCTCTTATATGGCTCCTTTACAAGGGATGAATTGATAATTGCCATGCCATGACTTTTTAATGCTGGCCCAAACTTATCCATTGAAGCCTTATTTAATACAATTATTGATGAGGGATTCTTAATAACAGGCGAGGCGATTTCATCTGAGGAGATGATTACAGTGCAGTTTGAGGTGCCGCCCCTCATTTCAATGCCATAAGAAGGAAACATTGTTACATGCCTGCCTTCAATCATCCCTGCGTAGGCAAGTATCCTGCCTGCTAATAATACACCCTGTCCGCCAAAACCAGCTATAATTATATCCTGATACAAAATTAAAACCCCTTTTAAGCTTTTTTATCTTTAAATTTATCCTTAAAAACACCGAGCGGGAAATAGGGGATCATCTTTTCCTCTATCCACTTTAAGCTATCCACTGGTGAAAGACCCCAGTCAGTCGGGCAGGTAGATAAAACCTCTACTAAAGAGAAACCCTTTTCTTCAATCTGGTTCTGAAATGCCTTCTTAATTGCCTTTTTGGTTTTTAATGTATTCTTGGGATTATTAAGCGCCACCCTCTCAATATAGGTAACACCTTCAAGTGTAGCCAGCATCTCTGATACCCTTAAGGGGTAACCATCTAAAGTAGTCCTGCCATTTGGTGTTGTGGTAGTCCTCTGGCCCATTAATGTTGTTGGCGCCATCTGCCCGCCTGTCATACCGTATGTCCCGTTATTTACAAAAATTACAGTTAAATTCTCACCCCTGTTTGCTGCATGTACTATCTCGGCAGTCCCAATTGCTGCAAGATCGCCGTCACCTTGATAGCAAAATATTATCTTATCCGGCGCAGCCCTCTTCATCCCTGTAGCAGCAGCTGGCGGCCTGCCATGGGCAACCTCAATCATATCAATATAGAAATAGTCATAGGCAAACACCGCACAGCCGACAGGTGCAATGCCTACAGTCCTCTCTCTTATGCCAAATTGGTCAATGGTCTCTGCAATAATACGATGCAGTGTCCCATGACTGCACCCCGGGCAGTACCTTAAAGGTTCATCCCTTAAGCTCTGTGGTTTTGAAAATACAAGTTTACTCTCCAATAGTGTCTCCTTGAACCTCACTAAAACATCTTGACACAATAAATTATCTTGTGTTAATCTACATATCCGGTCGCCGAGATAGCTCAGTCGGTAGAGCAGAGGCCTGAAAAGCCTCGTGTCCGCAGTT
>CAKKST010000408.1 GCA_919903585.1 Nitrospiria bacterium
TTATGCTATATTTTATGACCACATGGTGACCAGCATGCGGACAGGCGTCGCCTGTCGTAGCAAAATTTGATGAGTCATACAAAAAGAAAGGCATTAGGGTTATTGGCATACTCCTGACGCCTGCTGATGTGAAATATATGAATGAATATAAAAAGAAGCATAATATTAAATTTCCGATTCTGTACGGTAATATAAAAATCGTAGAAGAATATCATATAGAGCATGGGGTCCCTGCCTTCTTTTTTATAGATAAAAACGGCATGGTGAGAAAGGTGCTGTTTGGTGAGACAACGCTTGAGGTCATGGAGGAATTGGTGGATGGGGCATTAAAGCCAGTAATTATAGAGGAGCAGAAATGAAGGCAAGGGTCTTAGCAATTATTGTATTTATAGTTCTTGTGTTCTTTGAAAATCTTACCCCCCTTTTAATTCCCCCCTTATTAAGGGGGGATACAGAGGGGTTTTTATCTAACCCTGCCTTAGCAGAAGAGTCGCAGGAGACCATCACTCTGAATGTCCGCGGCATGTCCTGTTCTCAGTGCACAAAGAGGGTGGAAGGTGAGCTTAAGAAAATTACTGGAGTAAAAAATGCGGAGGCAAACTTGAAAGAGGCAAAGGTGAAAATCACAGTTGAAAAGGACAAGGTAACCGCTGAGCAGCTTACAGAGGCAATAAACAACATGGGGTATTGGGTAGAGAAGAAAAAGTAATCAAAGAAATAATATTTGCCAGCAAACTCCTCAATCATCTCTGCCATCAGTATTGGTGACCTGTCTGCCGACACGCAGACAGGTTGACAGGCGTCCTTTAAATGAATGCCCCCCCCATTCCATATATTTAATAAGGATAGCAAGCTATCTAATTTACTTGCCAATGCCGATAAAATTTTTAAAGAGAACAACAAGGCTGTTGTAGTTGTTGTAACATATAATGCTAAAGGTAAGCCGATTAGTCAGGGAAGCGGATTTATTGTAAGGCCAGACGGTGCAGTAATAACAAACTACCATGTTATAAGCAATGCTGTAGATATTGCTGTAAAGGCAGGGGATAAGGTTTTAAAGGTTGAAGGCCTGCTCTATATAGACAAAGAAAACGACCTTGTTATACTTAAGATAAAGGGAAAGGAATTACCGACTGCTGCTGCTGCTGTGAACAATGAAGATTTGACCCTGTGATGCTCTCTTTTAACGACAAGCTTATTTAAGCGGTATGTTGAGGGGGGGTACGCCCCCTCAACAAAATATTTTTTCAAAAAGACTTGACAATACATCTATTTTGATGTATTGTTTATAACAATAAAAGAAGGGATATCGTTTGTATCAGATAGTTTACTATACAACTGGCCGCGGCGATTCTCCTGTTAAAGACTTTTTGGTTGAACTGGACAAAAAGTCCTTGGCAAAGACTATGGCGTTTATTGAAGAGTTAGAAAAGCAATGGCCTAATTTAAAACGACCCTTTGCCGACCATGTCCGTAGAAAAATACGGGAGCTGCGGATACATTATAGCTCAAACGAATATCGTATTCTTTACTTCTTCTATTTACATAATCAAATCGTGCTGCTTCATGCTTTTTCTAAAAAGACGCAGCAGCTCAGAGAGCGAGATATTGAGTTAGCAGAGCAGCGGAGAGAAGACTGGATTAAACAGCATTCATAGGGAGGTAATATTATTATGAGGAAACCAAAGATTCAGACATTTAAGGAGCATCTAAAAGAGGAGCTCAAAGACCCTGAGTTTAGGAAGTATTTTGAAGAAGAGCGCCAGGCCCTAGACCTTGCCATTAAGATAGCAAGGCTAAGAGAAAAAAAGGGGTTAAGCCAGCAGAATTTAGCAGAGTTAATGAATACAAGTCAGCAAGCCATTTCAAGACTTGAAAGCGGAGAGTATGAGGGGTTTACCCTTAAAACACTAAAAAGGGTTGCTGAGGTAACAGGGACTGTGCTGAAGATTGAGTTTGAACCTTATCGTAAGAGGAGATATGTTTAGCACTTCCTGAACTTCGGCCCCTTGGAGGATTTTACTATGACATCAATAACGAAAAAATAGCGGGAAAAAATAGAGTCAAAACTTCATTCGTTACATTTGTGCATGTTAAAGAGTGCACAGGGTCAGATGCAGCCACATTGCACAACCTCAGCCCATTGCTGATATGTCCTGCCGTTAATATGCATGGTAATATGTTTAGATGGCAATCAGCGTATACCTTTTACTCCCCAGACCCAGCCTTTCTGCCTCGTCTATCTGAAGCTGATACTCCTTGCCATGAAGTTTCTTTAGCACATCATCGCCTTCCTTAACCTTTCTATCACCCGCCATAGAGTCAGGGATAAACTTCGCCTTTCTTAAAATATCCACTGATGCCTGCTCAATTGCAACCATATCATCGGATATGAGTATCCCCTGATCCTGAAACAGGGGGACATCTGCAACTGGCATACAGTCGCATTCAGGCTGGATATCAAGAAGAAAGTTTATATAAACAACCTTCTTCTTTTTAAATGTAGAAAGGACAGCGCCAGCGCCTTCTGCAAGGCCCTTTTGAAAATATTCGTCGTTCTGCGGCAGATGTAGCGCCTTTTCAGGACATACCCTTGTGCATCTTCCGCATCTCCAGCACTCATCCCTTTTGTATGCCCATTTCTTTCCTTTAAACTCTATTATGCCGAGAGGGCATACATTAACGCACTGATTGCAGTATGTGCATTTATCTTTTGTCCATGTGATAATCCCCTCGCCAAAGGTGTGTATGCAGCCCCTGCCCTTTTTCCAGCCATGTATGCGGTGCTCAGAGCTTATCCCTCCCATTGCAAGGTTCTTTATTGCGCCTGCATAGCCTGCATTTATGTGCCCCTTGCAATGCGAGAGGACAACCATAGCAGGGACATCATGGATGAGCGTTGCAATTGCTACCTCTTTTAAGATATTCCCATTTTTAACCTTAACGAGGATATTGTCCTTTCCTTTAAGCCCGTCAGCAAGCACAACAGGCGCGCCGCAGGAGAGGTGATTAATCCCGTTCTGATTTGCAACCTCAAGATAATCAAGCCCCATTATCCGCACTGTATCTGTAACAAAGGGCTTTGCCTTAACAGCCTTTATACCATCCACAACCTTCCTGATAAAAATAGGTCTTATAATCCTGTGAGCGCCCTCTGAACCGAAATGAGTCTTTACTGCAATCTCTCTATCTTTTTTAAAATATTTTTTAAAATCAATTTTCTTAATCAGCCTCTCCAATTTTCCCGGCAGGCTCTCTTTATAATCCCATTTTAATGCCCTTGCAGAGGCAAAGTAAACCTTTGACATAAAAAATTCCTCCTAAAGTGACTCAATACTGCAAAAGACCTTCACAATCTCCGGGTCAAATTGAGACCCTGCACTGGCCTTGAGATTTGCCATTGCCTCCTCTTTTGAGAGTTTTTTATACCACGGCGTCTCTGATGTCATG
>CAKKST010000409.1 GCA_919903585.1 Nitrospiria bacterium
CCTTTGACCTTTTTAAATTATTCCTTGCCTCCTGAAGGAGCGCCTTGTTTCTATCAAGCGTCTTCTGGGCTATCTCATAATTCAGCTTTGCCTCTCTCTGGTCAAGCCTTAGCAATATATCACCCTTCTTTACCCTGTCTCCCATGTCAGCAAAGATGTCTTCCACTGTGCCGCTGATCTCGTTGCTTATAACAACCTCATCCCATGGCAGGAGCGTCCCGGCAGTTTCAACTACACGTTTGACCTTTCTCCCTTCTGCCTTTGCAGCGCTGATAGAAATGATTTGTTCAGAAGGCGGCTTATTTGCCTCCTTTGGTTTTTCATTTTTAGCCTTTCCGCAATTTGAAGTGAATGTTATGAGGATAAATAAAAAAAAGAGGAGAAAAAAACAGGGTCTTCTTGTCATAATACTCCTTTCAGATAAAAGAAATGCCAAAGCGCTTTTTGCACCCCCAATAGGTTTTGTTATTATATCATATATGGTGTATCATAATTCAAGCCTTTTCATGTAAAAGAGGACTTGTCATTTCTGGGCAGAAATAATTGACAATAAAAAGCAGCTAAGCTATTATTCAATACAAAACTAAGATCGGAGGGATTCAAGATGAGTGGTTCACAGCAGTTTCGTGATGAGGCAATGGCACAGATGCAGGGGGCAATGTCGCTTAGCATAGCCTTTATAGGTATATCAAACGGCCTTTTTTCATCTCTTGCAGAGATGGCACAGGCTGGTTTAGAGGAGCTTTCGGCTAAAACCGGGCTTGACAGCGGGTATCTGCACAGATGGTGCGATGCCGCCTTTTCCTTTGGCTTACTGGATGAAATAAACGGAAAATTCGCACTAACAGACCGCGGCCGCGCCTTTATCCCTGATTCTTCAGGCACTGCCATGCCCTTTGCTGTGCAGGCCATGCTTGCTGCACACATGGCAGAACGTGCGGCAAACTTCATGAAGACAGGCGAGCGTCCCGGAGAAAAGGTATTAGCAGAGTGCGAGAGCTTTCTTTCCTTGTTCGGCCCCATGCTTGAGGCCATGTTCAGCCCGCTCTTTGAGCAGCAGATACTTCCAAATGTGCCTGTTTATAAAGAAATTGACCTTAAAAGCGGTCTTGCAGTAGACCTTGGGTGCGGCAACGGATGGTACCTGCGGAAGCTGGCTTTTCGCTTTAAACATTTACGCGGTATTGGCCTTGATGGTTTCAAGGAAAACATTGGCCTTGCAGCAAGGCTTGCGCAGCGGGACGGCCTTGAAAACAGGCTTACATTTATGACAGGGGACATCTATAATTTCAGCGTAAGCGAGCCTGTTGACTTGATTGCCATGAACCGTGCGCTCCATCATGTATGGGAGGATAAACAGAAGGTCTTTGGTTTTTTTAAAGATCACCTCAATGACGGCGGCGCTGTGGTAATCTGGGAGCCGAATTGGCCGCCCAGCCGTTCTGATCTGCGCGACCCAAGCAGACGCGGGATGGCCTTTCAAAATCTTGCCGAGCATATACAGGGAAATCACTTTCTGCGGCCTGAGGAGATAGCAGCAGAATTCCATAATATCGGAATGAAGACAGACATCCACCTCTTTGCCAATGGAAACGAGGCAGTTATTGTTGGAAGGAAAGTGAATAAGGGATAACTATTTTCTCTTCAGGTAATTGCCCGCTTTTACCTATCTGCTGAAAGGTGAGGCCTGAGAATTGATAAGCCTCTATTAGAATACCCTTACTTTGCATTTGGATAAAAGAGCTGATTGCCGTTTTTGTCTTTAAAACCTGCTATTGCCTTC
>CAKKST010000410.1 GCA_919903585.1 Nitrospiria bacterium
GAATATTCCCATGGGGTGTAGCGCTAAACAATGATGGGACAGAGGCATATGTGGCAAATTATAATGAGAATACTGTTTCAATAATAGACCTGAAAAAGCAAAGGGAGGTTTACAGGCTGCCTACAGGGGTATTTCCTACAAAGGTCCTGTTTGTGCCATGAAAATTATCTCTGCACTTCTTTTTTTATTTTTATTTTTTATAAGCGCCGCTGATGCAAAGACCCTCCTCTATGTTACCCATGAGACTAAGGGGGAGATAGCAGTATACGATGCTGATTCAGAAAGGATTGTCAAAAAGATAGCTGTCAAAGGTATTCCCTTTCATCTTGCACACCTCCCAAATAAAAAGCTGATTGCAGTAAGCCTTAAGGGCGAGGGCGCAGATTACATCAGGATTATTGATCCTGCATCCGGCAAGATAAAACTTGCTCCTTCCATTATTGTAGGCAGATATAAAAAGACAGGTGAGGTGCATCTCCTTTTTAATAATGACGGCACAAAGCTGTATGCTATTGACAGCAGCATGGACTATGCTGATATTATAGAAACAGAAAAATGGCGGCTTATAAAAAGGGTGATGCTTGGTATAGAACCAAAAAATGGAGCGCTTACGCATGACGGTAAAGCCATCATCATTCCAAACCTAAATTCAAGGGATATAATCTTCCTTGATGCATCAAAGGACAAGGTTTTATCCTCAATTAAAATTGACGGCCAGCCGTCGGCTGTTTTAACCAGTCAGGACGGGAAAATTCTTTATATTGCAGACAAGAAAAACTCGCAACTATTATTTGCTAATCCGCAGAATGGAGATGTAATCGGAAGGGCAGTGGTCGGCAATGACCCGGTTAATATGCTTTTGACATCCGATGGTAAAATGCTTTATGTGGCAAATTTTTTGTCAAACAGCCTTACAGTGATTGATACCAAGAGCATGGAAAGTATCAGCAATTTTACAGTAGGGATACGGCCAATCGGCATGGCAATGGACGATAAAGCAGGCAGGCTATATGTCTGCAACTATGGAGAAGCAAGCATATCAATAATAGATATAAAGACCAACAGGATTATCAGAAAAATTCCCACAGATGCAACGCCGACCAATCTGATTATTGTAAAACAGTAATTCATTTCTGTTTTGCTTAGTAAGTGGCAAATCTTTTAAGTCATTCCGCACTTCC
>CAKKST010000411.1 GCA_919903585.1 Nitrospiria bacterium
TGATCTGTTCATCAATGCTGTTAAATACATCATGTAGCCGCAGGTATTTATTCTCAGTGAGGATGTCAAATCTATGGAGTGAATCACTGACAGCAAATGTGAGATCTGAATAAACACCCTTGATATAATTGATGTCAAAGAGATATTCGCCGCTTAGTTTTTCTCCCATCTCAGTAATTATCTCCAGCGCCCTGTTGTTGCTGTTCAGGACTTCTCTAAATCCTTCAAAGAGAAGCTCAAAGGACAACTGACTCTCTTTATGCCCGAGAAGGGATTTCAATTTTTCTATAATCTTTTTCATCTTTTTCTGTTCAATGCCCTTTGGATAGATGCCTTCAACTCCTTTATCTTTAGAGGTTTCGGAAAGAAGTCATGCACCTCTCCCCTCAATGCCTCTATGAGTGTATCAAGGTTTGCAAAGGCTGTAATCATTATCACCTCTGTATCCGGATAAAGTCTTTTTACAGCCCTTAAGACCTCCATGCCGTCTATACCCTTCATCTTGTAGTCGGTAACAACAACATCAAACCTTTTCTCCTTTAACCTTGACAGCGCCGGCTCTGCATTTAAAAATGTCTCCACAATATAGCCTTCCTGCTCAAGGGACATCTTTGCCATGTCACAGACAATCTTTTCGTCATCAATTACCATAATCCTGTATTGATTATTCATTTCTCTGAATGCCTCCTTTATAAACTGGCAACTCTATGATAAAGGCAGTTCCAACTCCCACCTCGCTTTCAACTCTTATATCCCCTTTATGATTTTTAATTATTCCGTAACTGACCGATAATCCAAGCCCTGTCCCTCCCTCTCCCTTTGTGGTGAAAAAGGGATCAAATATATGGGGTAAAAACTCAGGCGTTATGCCCTTGCCTGTATCAGTAACGCTTATTTCTATAAAATCTTTATCCTTTCCTGCCCTCGTTGAAATAAAGAGATTGCCCCCTTCCGGCATGGTCTGAACAGCATTGCTAATAATATTTACAAGGACCTGCTGTATTTGATGTTCATCAATGAAGACATGAAGAAGCCCATCATCAAGGTTTAATTTAACATCTATATTTGATACCTCTATTGTATTACGCATAAGTTTAGAAGCCTTTTCTATCACCATGTTGATATCTGTCTCTTTTAGATCTGGCTTTCTTAGTCTGGAAAAATCCAGCAGATTTTGAACAACCTCTTTAATCCT
>CAKKST010000412.1 GCA_919903585.1 Nitrospiria bacterium
GGCTATGTACTTGCAAGCGGCAAGTCCAGCGCTATTGCCCTTCATGACTGCGATATAGTTACATACAGCAGGGAGATGCTTGCAAGGCTCTGCTATCCCATTGCAAATCCAAATCTTGACTATGTCTTTTGCAAGGGTTACTACAGCAGGGTTACAAATAAAATGCACGGAAGGGTTACAAGGCTTTTAATAACTCCGCTTGCAAGGGCGCTCTTAAAACTTGTTGGAGAGAATCAATTCCTTTTGTTCCTTGACAGCTTTAGATATCCTCTGGCAGGTGAGTTCTGTATGATTCTGGACATGGCGCGTGTAAACAGGATACCATGGGACTGGGGCCTTGAGGTTGGGGTGCTTGCTGAGATATACAGGAACTATTCACCGAGAAGGGTATGTCAGGTTGATATTGCAGATGTGTATGAACACAAACATCAGGCATTGTCTGCTGATGACCCTGAAAAGGGTCTGATGAAAATGGCAGTGGATATATGCAAGTCCATATTCAGGACACTCGCCTCTGAGGGGGTTATATTCAATGAGGGTTTTTTCCATTCCCTTGAGGTAACCTATCTGAGGCTCGCAGAGGATACCATAGTAAAATACGAGGCTGATGCAGCCATAAACGGCCTTGTCTTTGACAGACATGAGGAGGCAAAGGCAGTAGAGGCATTTACAAAGGGTATAGGGATGGCAGCCAATATATTTATGGAAAATCCTATGACCATGCCCCTCATACCAAACTGGAACAGGGTAACATCAGCAATTCCCGGCATCCTTGATATGCTAAAAAAGGCAGTGGAAGAAGATAATAAGTAATGATTGCTGCCCCCCTCTTTTGTATTGACTTCTCCAAGAGAATTCTTATATACTCCAATTTTTATTGAAGTTATTTTAAGACAGGTGTGGATTGTGAAAGAGACGTTATCTAATATTCTTTATAATGCATTAACAGAGGCAAAGGAAAAGGGCGAGCTAAAGATTAATGAAGATCCTTTGATTGTCCTTGAGATCCCAAAGGATGAGACAAAGGGTGATATTGCAACTACTGTTGCAATGGCGCTTGCAGCATCAGAAAAGAAAAAGCCGAGGGA
>CAKKST010000413.1 GCA_919903585.1 Nitrospiria bacterium
CATAGGCAGGCAGGATAATAACTACGACGCCCTTGCATGGATGGCAAAGAAGAAGGGGATGAAATTCCATGACCTCCTTCGTAAGTTTGGCACAACAGGTATCCAGACCCCTGCTATTCTTGTTGATGAAAACTATAATTACGACAGGCCAGGCTGGGAATATACCATGCCAAAGAACATGCGCGACTCAAAAGATTTAAGGGCAGACGGGTACAAGGTAATAGGCGTGGCAAGGCTTCAGGACTCTGAATGGAAACTGCCGGATACCCATTTTGGCGCAAGATATATAGACCCGAAGAACCTTACAGCATTCAATACACAGTCAGGAAAGGCAAACTGGCTTAAGAGCCCCTGGGACATCTATGCCGACTTCCATGAGTTCATAAAACCAAATGATGATGAGCTCTGGATAACGAATGGCAGGGTTAATGAGATATGGCAGTCCATGTTTGATGATGTTGAGAGGAGGCCGTATATAACACAGAGGTTCCCGGATCAGTTCATTGAGATGCATCCTGATGATGCAAAGGCGAGGGGCATTGAAAGCGGCGACCTGATAACAGCATACAGCGATAAGGTAGCAGTCTGGAAGGATTCAAACATGGGGACAAATGCGCTTGATACAAAATTCAGCGCCCTGATGAAAGGCGGCCATATCAAGCTTACAAAGGCAAGCATTTCTGCAGTGGCTATGGTAACCCCTGCTGTAAAGAAGGGTGTGGCATTTATGTATTTCCTGCACCCGACACAGCCTGCTAATTCGCTTGTTTCAAGGATCGTAGACCCGCTTACAGGCCAGTATAGGTATAAAGTTGCTGTGGGCAGGGTGAAGAAAATGGGTGAATCGCCTTATAAACATGACTTCCGCAGCATGACCTTTGCAAGAAGGGATATTATTTAACTTGTCAATTCCAAGCTGAGGGATTGGGCGCTTTATCCTCCCATAAAAAAGCGCTCTATCCCTCAGCCCTCCTCTTTAAGGAGGATGTTTTTAGTGTTTAATGATAGAGATGTAGTTATAGAAGAAAATAATTCCATATATGAGGGAAGGTTTATTTTTTCTGAGGTGGTTAAAACCGTTATGTTGCTGCTGAAAGATGAAGATGCAAGGCTTCGCTCCTCTGCTGCAAGGGTACTTGGAAATATAAAGGCAGGTGAGGCAGTGGATGACCTTATAAAACTCTTAAATGACCCTGATCCTGATATTCGGTGTGATGCTGCAACTGCTTTGGGCTGCATCGGGGATAAGAGCGCCCTATTATCATTAAATCAATGTTTAAATGATGAGGATGGTCTTGTAATACTTTCTGCTATCCATGCCCTTGCGGAGATTGGTGATAATGCAAGCGTAGTTCCTTTAATTCAGGCCATAACCTCTAAGAAGGATTTCTTTTATGACCTTGGAGGAGACCTGTCAGGGAATTACTGCTGGGAGATTCAGGAAAAGGCTGCCCATGCATTGGGCAGGATAAATGACCACAGGTCAGTTCAGGCGCTCTTGGATATGCTAAAGGATGATGATGCAGAATATATGCTTGGCACAATATTACAGTCGCTGATAAGGCTTGGAGACAGAAAAGGCATAGAGGCAGCAGCCGCTTATTTGAATGACACTGATGTTTCAAAGAGAAGGAAGGCAGCAAGGGCATTCTGTTATGCAAAAGGCAATAGTGTTTTAGAATTTATTATTGAAGCGCTTGTTGACGAAGACAGTGTGGTTAAAATAAATGCCCTTGAGGCAATTGGGAATATTGCAGAAGAGAAGGATATTATTCCTGTTGTGCTGTTGTTAAAGGATGGCGGCAGCGATGTCAGGGCAAAGACAATAGAGGTGATAGGAAAGGTCGCAGGGAAAAAGGGGATAAGGTATATTACACCGCTTCTCAGTGACCCTGCAGTCAGTGTAAGGAGAAAGGCAGCCGAGACGCTTGGAAATTTGAATAGCAAGGAATCTGCAGAGCCTCTCATACATTTATTAAAGGATGCGGATGACGGTGTTGCTGCTGAGGCAATCCTGTCGCTTGGAAAGATAGGAGATGAAAGGGCTGTTAGAGAATTGATAGTTTTACTGACAGATAAAAATAGACCGGCGGCATTTCGCAGCAAGGTGATTTTTTCTTTGGCTAATATTAAGGCAATAGATGGCATTAAGGCAATTATAGATATTATAAAAGATAAAAATGAAGATAAAGGATTGAAAAAAATAGCGCTCCAGAATTTAAAGAACTGTGATAAACAGATGGCGCTTGATGACATATCAAAAATTATAGATAGCTGCGATGGATTTACCCCGTTAGAAAAAGGGATTTCGCAGACAAATGACGTACTCTTTGACAGCTTGAAGAGCGAAGATGTTAATATCAGATGCAGGGCTATAAAGGCGCTTTCTGACACTGGGGATAAAGATGCGGTAGAATCTATTATCAGTTTATTAAAGGATAATGAAAAAGAGGTCAGGAGGGCGGCGATTCTCGGCCTTGGAAGGCTGTGCGATAAGAGGGCAATAAGGCTGCTTGCGGCATGCCTTTTTGATTATGAATTTTTTGATGACCTTCGCAATGAGATTGCAATGTCGCTGAAAAAGATAGATATAGATGAATCAACAATATTGATGCTTAACATTTTAAGCAATAAGAATGAAAGCAGGAATAATCACTGGACGGCAATGGAGGCGCTATCAGTAATTCATGGCGCTGAAAATCTCAGTTCTGTTAAAACATAGCTCCTTACAGAGACAACCCATAGGGTTGTACTCCTTTCTTAATTTGGGCGGATTAATTAGTTACTAATGAGTTCATAAGTAAAGACACATAAAACTTTATCCGTCATGCCCGAATGTCTCTATCGGGCATGACAAAAAGTATTTTCAGAGCAAAATACGTATTCTGGAGGCAATTTACCATGAGAAGTATCTTTC
>CAKKST010000414.1 GCA_919903585.1 Nitrospiria bacterium
CTTGTGATAGTACAGTATAGGAATAAGAAGTATTAACGCAGCGGTACTGCCAATAATGCTTGTAAATCCAACTACTAAATCAAAAGGATCTTTGGCTTTATTAAACATGAGCTTTATAAAGAAAAGTTATTAAAAGCCATTTTAGAAGATATTTGCAAGTGGTTATAGCATATCTAAAAAATTGTGTCAACAATTTTTAGGAGTCAGACACCGCCGCTCCTCCCCTAATAAAATGGGCGGCCGTTGATGGCCGCCCATAAAGCATTAAGCAGATTTTTCTTAATGCCCCATCTTTAGCTCTGCTGGCGGGAGTTTTTCTACCTTTACCTCAGGGTGCATTTCCCTGTGCCTCTTTCCTGTGTACGCATATTCCATTGTCTCTTTGTAAAACTCAAAGTGCTTGCTGTTGTCAACCTTGACATCACCAAACTTGTCTCCAGCCTTTGCTGGCGTTACTTTGACAACAGTATCATACCAGCCCTGAGAGCCGCCGATTGGGTCTGCTGAGGCAGGGATTATGTCATTTGGATTAACACCCTCTGCCTTCCACCAGATGTTCTTCATATCAGGGTCTTCTACATTGCCCCACATTGAAGGCGGTTCGTTCTTTTTGGCTGCTGCCACCCTTCCGAATTTCGTGCCGAGTGTATTGGAGACAGCTACTACCTTTGGATGTATGCCCTCTGTAACCCTTGCCTTTGTTACCATATAGCCGACAGGGCTTGTGATCCTTATCAGGTCTCCGTGCTTGATGCCGAGCTTATCTGCAGTTGCCTTGTTGAGCCATGCTGGATTGCTGTGAACAATCTCTGTCAGCCACTTGACATTTGTTGTCCTTGACTGGGTATGGACATTCCACTTGAATGTGGTAAGTATCATCTCGTCATCTTTTAGTTTTGATGAACCGTCCTTATTCCAGTGCCAGGGGTGCGCCTTAAATGTTGGCAATGGATTAAAACCGTATTTCTCATAGCTCGCAGCATGTATATTGATCTTTCCATCAG